>NZ_JBSFDP010000017.1:0-126609 GCF_053593975.1 Streptomyces sp. NPDC002004 | reverse complement strand
GCCCAGGACGGAGATCTGCCGCGGCACATCACAGCTGGCCAGCCTCCGCGTCCCCCCGTACAGGCCCGGTGTGTCCCCGTCGACGGTCCGCACCGTCCCGTCGCCCGCCGACGCCGGCATGCCCGGCAGCGACGCCCCCGCCGGCGGCACGTCGCCCTCCCGTACCGTCGACTCCGTGAACGGATCCTGCCCCGCGCTCCCGGCGGACTGCAGGAACACCTCACCCTGCTGCCGATGCCCGATCCCTTCGGGTTGCGTGAGGGCGAGAGCCAGGACCAGCGCTGCGACCGCCGCGGCCGTCACCGCGGCCACCTGCGGCACCGACTTCCGCCAGCGCCGTTCCCGGGCCTTGCCGGGTACTCTTCCACGGCCCGGTACCTCGCTTTCGGGCGGGACGTCCGGGAAACCCGAGCCCGCACCGCCATCGGACGGCGGGCCGCCGGGGGACGGCGTACCGACGGCGCACGGCCCGTCGTCTCCCGAGGGCGTACCGCCACCGGAAGGCGCACCGTGACCGGAGGACACACCGCCACCGGACGGCGGACCGCCATCGCGGGACACAGCGCCACCGGACGACACACCGCCGCTGGACGACACGCCGCCACCGGAGGGGACGCCTCCACCGGACGGCGCACCGGTGCCCGGGGGCGGGGTCCGATCCGTCCGGGGCAAACCGGCAAGCGGGCCTGGTGGGGGTCCCGACGCCCCTCCCTCGGACGCCCCGCCGGGAGAACCCGGCCGGGGTCCGGAAGAGGGCCCCGGAGGAGGCCCTGATGCGGGGCCGCACGGCGGCTGGTCGGCGCTCATGAGCTCTCCTCTCCCACTCGGCCCTTCGGGAGACCGCAACGGTCCTCCGATCCATCGAACTGGCCTCCCATTGACCCCCACCGTTCCGGTCCGGGCACGCCCCGGGAATCCGTGGCTTGACACCCGGGGGCCGTCCCGGTAGCCGCACCCGGCGGTCCGGAGCGGCAGGCGCCGGCGACCTGCACTCCCGCAGCGGCGGCCCGACCGGACGGCGGCCTCGACAGGTCCCATAGTTGAAGACGAGGAGCACGCAACCCTGACGGCGGCAGGGCGGACGGGAGTGCATGTGACAACACGGCCGATCGACTACCGGGCGTTGTTCGCGGCCACGCCCAGTCCCTATCTGGTCCTGGGTCCGGACCTGGTGATCGTCGATGTCAACCAGGCGTATCTGACGGCGACGGGCCGTCGTCGGGAGAACCTGGTCGGGCTGTACATCTTCGACGCCTTTCCCGACAATCCGGCGGACCCGGGCGCCGACGGCGTGCAGAACCTGAGCGCCTCCCTGCACCGTGTCCTGCGCTCGCGTGAGCCGGACACCATGGCGATGCAGAAGTACGACATCCCCGTGTCCGGAGGCCCCGACCTGTTCGAGGAACGGTGGTGGTCGCCCGTCAACACCCCGGTCCTCGGTCCGAACGGACAGGTGGCGTACATCATCCACCGGGTGGAGGACGTGACCGCGTTCGTGCTCTCCCACCCGTCCCGCCCGCTCGCCGACGGGCCCCTCACCGAGAGACAGGCGATGGAGGCCGAGCTCTATCTGCGTGCCCGGGAGCTTCAGCGCCTCAACGACGAGCTCCGGCAGGCGCACGCACGGGAGCGGGAGGTCGCCGTCACCCTGCAGGAGGCGATGCTGCACACGCCCGACCTGGCCCGGCACCCGAAGGTCGCGGTGCGCTACCTGCCCGCCGCCGGATCGCTCAACGTGTGCGGCGACTGGTACGACGTGGTCGATCTGCCGCACGAGAGATTCGGCGTCGCGGTCGGTGACGTCGTCGGGCACGGCCTGGAGGCCGCCGCCGTCATGGGCATGCTGCGCAGTGCGCTGTCCGCGGCCCTGCGGACGCTCCACGAGCCGGCCAGGGCAGTGGAGGTCCTGGGCCTGTACACGCGGTCGGTGGAAGGGGCTCTGGCGACGACCGCGTTCCAGGCCGTCGTGGACCCCGCGGGCCGGCGCATCTCCTACAGCAGTGCGGGCCATCCCCCTCCGGTCCTGGTCCATCCGGACGGCCGCTGGGACCTGCTGGACCAGGCCACCGACCCGCCGCTCGGCGCCCGTCCCCGGCATGTCACCCGTCCCCAGGCCGAAATCGGCTACGACCCCGGCGACACCCTGGTGCTCTACACCGACGGGCTCGTCGAACGCCGCGGCGAGGACATCGACGTCGGCCTGCGCCGGCTCACCGACGCGCTCGCCGCAGGCGCCGTCCTCGGCACGGACCGTCTGGCCGACGCCCTGCTGGCCCGGCTCGGCGTCAGCGGCGGAGGCCGCGACGACATCGCCCTGGTCATCGTCCGTCTCTGAACGTCCCCCGGGCGTGGTCGCCCGCATGCGCCGAAGCCCCTCGCGAGGGGGAATCGGGGACGGACGCGCCCGTCCCCCTGTGTCCCCGCTCTTGATCGCGCGTTGAACCGGGTATGGAGAGCAACGGAGATGACCCCGTGTCCTACGCGTCCCTGCTGGAGCCCTACTGGCTCGGGCCGGAGGCGGAAACGCCCGGCAGGGGCATCCCGGACGAGGCGGGGGCGGAACCGGCGCCGAAGGGCGGCAGAGCCATGGTGGTCGCCGTCGCCGTGGTGACCGTCGTCGCGGCCGTGGCGACCGTGCTGTGCGAGATCACGTGAGCGAGGTGCCGCCGGCCCGCGCGGGGCGACGTGGCCCTCCGACGGGCCGGCCACCCCGGGCGGGCGCGCCGGCACTCGCCCCCGGCGTCAGGGGATCCGCTCACGCGGCGTCCTCCGGGTACCAGCGCAGTTCGACGGTGTTGCCGTCCGGGTCGCTCACGTAGAGGGACAGCGCGGTGCCGCGGGCTCCGAAGCGCTTACCGGGGCCGTCGAGCACCGTGAACGTCCCCGAGTCGATGACCTCCTGCCAGTCGAGCGGCTCCACCACCAGGCAGATGTGGTCGACGTTGGAGCCCTGCGGTGCCCCCTCCGGGCCCTGGACGATGTCGATGATCGTGGTGGGGCTCACCCGCACGGACGGGAAGGGGGCCTTGCCGGCCCGCCATTCCTCGACGCGCACCGGCTCCAGGCCCAGGGGGCCGCAGTAGAAGGCGAGCGAGCGCTCGACGTCGGCGACGTTCAGGACGAGGTGGTCGAAGGCGATGACGCGCATGGAACTCTCCACAGGGCCGGCGCGGACGCCGGGGCGTCCGCGGTCATAGGGCCTGCTCACAGGCCGTTGTGTCCGCAGCGGGGGCTCACCGCGCCCCCGCACCCTCAGGATCGCGGAGCCGCGGTCCATCGGTCCAACACATGTTTGTCATCTGATCGATCGCGTATCACGATCGATGGGTGGATCTACAGCAGATGCGTTACGTCGTCGCGGTGGCCGAGACCGGGAGCTTCACCCGTGCCGCGGAGCGGTGCCTCGTCGTCCAGTCGGCGCTGAGCCACCAAGTGGCCCGACTGGAGAAGGAGTTGGGGGCCCGGCTGTTCGACCGGACGAGTCGTTGGGTGCGGGTGACCGCGGCCGGTGAGGCGTTCCTGCCCGCGGCACGGCAGTCGTTGGAGGCCGCCGAACGCGCGCGCGAGGAGGTGGCGGCGGCCGTGGGCGAGATCCGCGGCCGGCTGACCGTCGGCGCGATCCCCACGGTGACGGCGGTCGACCTGCCCGCCGTGCTGCGGGAGTACCGCCGCCGCCACCCCCAGGTGCGGATCAGCCTCCGTGCGGGCGCCAGCGAACGGCTGGCCGAGCAGGTGCGCGACGGGGCCCTGGACGCCGCGTTCCTCGGCGTGCAGCCGGGATTCCGTCCCCAGGGAGTACGGGACCATGTGCTCGCCCGGGGTGATCTCGTGGCGGTGGTCGAGCCGGGGCACCCGCTCGCCGCGGAGGACGAGGTGGACCTCCGGCGCCTGGCCGAGGAGCTGTTCGTCGACTTCGCGGCCGGAAGCGCGGCCCGGGCTCAGTCCGAGGAGGCGTTCGCGGCGGCCGGCCTGCACCGGGAGGTCGCCTTCGAGGTGTCCGGGGTGGAGTTGCTGGCACGGATGGTCCGCCACGGTCTGGGCGTCGGGCTGCTGCCCGCCGCGTTCGCCGCCGAGCTGCCGGGGGTGCGGTGCGTGCGCATCCGGGACGCGCCGGTGCGGATCGAGCGCCTCGTCCACTCGCGGTTCGGCCCGTCCCCCGCCGCAGGTGCCTTCCTCGAACTGCTGGGAGTCTCAGGGCCCGCGTCCGGGGACGGGTGAGGGCCCCCGGGGTGCCGTCCGGCGCGGTCCCCGACAGGGCCCGCCCCGGACCCGCCCGCCGGGTTCCGCACGCTCGCGACGGATCACGGAACCCCGCCGTCCGGAGGGTTCCGGGTGCGAGACTGACGAACTCAGTCGGTACGGCACCGGAGGAGTACCCGTGTCTCCCAAGACCCCGGAGGAACAGCCTCCCTCACGAGTCGACAACCAGGTCTCCGGCGATGTGACGGGCCATGTCATCCAGGCGGGGTCCATCCGTGACGTGGTCATCCACACCCACCCCGAGAGCCCGCACGCACCTGCGGAGACACCGCTCCTGGTGACCGCCGAACCCGTCAACGTCCGGTCGGCGGGCCTCATCATCCCCGCCGGGGGCCCGGACGGCGAGGACGAACACCTCATCGCGGCGGCCGGGGTGAGAGCGCTCGTGGAGGCGTTCTCGGCACAGGCCGTGATCCTCCACAGGATGCGGCCAGTGATCCTGTCCGCAACACCTCCGCGGCCCTGCCTGTACCTCAACTACGCGGGCCTGCTCGACGAACGGCGGTTCAGCGTCGATCTCGACGCGGAGCGGCCGGTCCTCCGGCCGCAGCCGGACCCGTACGCACCGCGCGGCGCCGACTCCCCGCTTGCGGACTTCCCCTTCACCGTGACCAACAGCGATCCGGAGCTCTTCATCATCAGCCCGGCCTCCCGGTACGAGGTCCTGTGGCGACTGGAACTTGGCTGGACGAGCGCCGGGCGCAGCGGAACGGTGGTGATCGACGACGGGGGAAGCCCCTTCCACTACCACCCCGGAACACCCGAGCACCCGTCCGCCGGCCGCACGATCTCGGGCCCGTACTGATCCTCCGTCGGCTCCACGCACCTCTGCGTCCGGCGGACCGGGCAGCGATCGGCACCCGGCGCAACGCCGAACTCGGCGTCGTCCACGCCCACTTCACGCCCGCGTTGATCGACCGCCTCTCCGTGTGGTCCTGCGTTTCGATCGGCCAACGGATGAACGGGACGGCACGACGGCGCGTATGGAAGGGGGAGCGCACCGCCCCGTGCGGTGTATCGCGCTGGTGCCGGCGGGACGGCTGTGAGGGTGATGAATGAGGCGTGCACGACGCGGTCGGGGAAGGTTCGTGCGGCTGGCGGCCGTGGGCGGGCTGCTGTGCGGCGGGCTGATGGTGACGAGCGCGATGGCGGTCGAGCCGGCCCCGGGGACGCAGGCCGGGGGCGGCGCGGTCCGGCCCGTGGATCTGGGCGGGCGTCTGGTGTCACAGCTGGGCCCCACGCGCACCGGCGGTAGCTGGATCGGCGCCGACGGCCGTCCGGTCGTCGCCGTGACCGACTCCGACGCCGCGACCCGGGTCGAACGGGCAGGGGCGCGCGCCAAGGTCGTCCGGATCAGTCTGCGGCGGCTGCGTTCGGCCACGGACGCACTCGCCGCGGCGCCCCGGGTGCCGGGCACGGCCTGGGCGGTGGACTACGCGACCAACAGGGTCATGGTGCAGGCCGACAGCACGGTCTCCTCCGGCGACTGGTCCCGCATGTCGCACCTGGCCGGGCGGCTCGGGGGTTTCGTCCATATGCAGCGCACCCCGGGCTCGTTGTCGACCAGGCTCGCCGGCGGCGCGCCCGTCTTCGCCCGTGACGGACGCTGCTCCGCCGGTTTCGACGTGACCGACGGGCGGCGCAGCTTCATCCTGACGGCCGGGCACTGCGGGCCCCGTGGCACCGTCTGGTTCAAGGACGCCGAGGGTGCCGAGACACTGGGCACCACGGTGGCCGACGACTTTCCCGGCACGGACTTCTCCCTGATCGCCTACGCGAACGGCGCCGCCGACGGGGCTGACACCGTGGTGGACGTCGGCGGCGGCCGGGGCGTGCGGATGACGGCCGTGGCCGATCCCGTCGTCGGGCAGGAGGTCTTCCGCAGCGGCAGCACCACGGGGGTGCACTCGGGGCGGGTCACCGCGCTGAACGCGACGGTGAACTACCCGGAGGGCACGGTCACCGGCCTCATCGCGACCACGGTGTGCGCCGAACCCGGCGACAGCGGCGGACCGTTGTTCGCCAGGAACGCGGCCCTCGGGGTGACGTCGGGAGGCAACGGCGACTGCACCAAGGGCGGGGTCACGTACTTCCAGCCGGCGACGAAGGCGATGGAGGCGCTCGGCGTACGGCTCGCCGGTGCCGGGGCGGACGGCGCGGGCGGCGGCGCCGGCACGGGCCCGGCTCGCGCGGCTTCCGGAGCAGTGGCGCCGCAGCCGGTGGACTCCCTCTCCCTGGAGGGCGTGTTCGGTCCGTGGACGCTGCCGACAGGTCTGGCGGTGATCGCCGTGAGCCTCGCCGCGCTGGTGGCGGGCCGCTGGATCCGGTCGGCCCAGGACCGCAGGAGCTACCGTCGCGAGTACTCGCGGGTCTGGGGCTGATTCCGCGGCGCGGCGTACCCCCGCGCGCAGGTCATGCTGCCGCGCACCCGCACCCGCACCCGCACCCGCACCCGCACACAGCTCATGGGTCCCGTCCGGCCTGCGCGTGGGCAACCCAGGGGACGAAGGGCGAAACCCGGCCGGCGGCCTCCCACGGCCCCGGCAGGGCCACCCTCGCCTCGTGGCCCGCGAAGTCGCCGACCCGTACGCGCGCGGTGCATGCCGCACGGCCTCGCACGCCGAGCACGCCGAGCACGTCGGCCACCGCCGGGCACACCGTGCCGTCCGGCCCGCTCTGCGCGCCCGGCGCCCTCGCTCCGTCGGAAGCCGTACGCACCCGGGCGTCCCGCCGGACGCGAGCCCGCCCGGCACCGATCCGGCTACCGCCGGCCCTCGGTCTCCTCGTGGCGGTTGGCCGCGCTCAAGCGGCTGATGGAGGACGGGACGGAGTGAGCCCCGGCGCGGGAAGGGTCACGACCGGCGGCGTGGCTTGCCCTTCTTGCCGCCGCCCTTCGAGCCTGCGGAGCCGCTCCGCGGAGTCCTGCGTGCCGTCCTGCCGCTGCCGGCCGAGGCCTTGCGCTGTGCGCCGCCGGCCTCCGAGCGCTTGCCCTTGGGCTGCTCCGGGGCAGCAGGGCGACGGCCCCGCGAACTGTTGACCGTCCGGCCGCGGACGATGCCGATGAAGTCCTCCACCATGTCGGTGGTCTCGTCCTCGGGCCACGACAGCGCGACGCGCGACTGAGGGGCGTCGGTGACCGGCCGGTAGACGAGGTCCTTGCGATGGTGCAGGCGGGCGATCGACTGCGGGACCGCGAGCAGTCCCACGCCCGCCGCCACCAGCTCGATGGCGTCCGCCGTCGTGGCGGGGCGCTCGATCGCGGGCCGGCCGGGGGGACGCTCCCAGTCCAGGGTGTCGTCGAGGGGATGGAAGACGACGTCGTCCGCCAGGTCCTCGGCCGACACCTCCTCGACGGCGGCGATGACGTGGTCCTTGGGGATCACGACCACCGTCGTCTCGGTGTACAGGGGGATGGCGCTGAGATCCGTCCGGTCGATCGGCAGCCGGACGAACCCCGCGTCGGCACCGCCGCGACGCAGCACGTCGGGCGCCTCGGCGGCGGTCACCTGGACCAGGTCGAGGGGGATGCCGGGCTGGCGCTCCTGCCAGATCCGCACCCACTTGGCCGGGGTCACACCGGGGACGTATGCGAGCCGAAACGATGAGGTGTCTTCCGCGCCTGTCACCTGCCCAGGTTACCGGGCCTGGTCGGAGCAGGTGCGCGCGCTGGATACCCTTGACCCCATGACGTCGCACAAGAACACCCAGACCATGAAGCCCGCGACCGCGGCGAAGAAGCTGGGTGTGTACCTCGAGGCCACCCCCGCGGAGTTCCGGGAGGGCGTCGTCACGCGCGACGAGCTCAACGCACTGCAGGCCGATCCGCCGGAGTGGCTGCTGGAGCTGCGCCGCAACGGTCCGCACCCGCGCCCGGTCGTCGCGGCCAAGCTGGGCATCTCCATCTCGGGTCTCGCGCGCGGCGGCATCACCGAGCCGCTGACCACGGAGCAGATCGAGGCCCTGAAGCAGGACTCCCCCGAGTGGCTGCGGAAGGAACGCGCCACGCAGGCCGAGGTACGCAAGGAGACCGTGCGGATCAAGGAGAAGCGCGCGGAGCGCGACGACGCCTCCCGCAGTCAGCACTCCTGACCTCCTCCTTCCCGACGGAGCCGCCCCGCGGCCCGTGACGGCGCGGTGCCGCACCGTGCTCATACGCCCGGTCGCCCGCCGGCGGGCGGTCGCCGTGCCGCCGCCCCATACGCCTCGACGGGGCCGCTCCCCCCTCCCGCGCGGCGCGCCACTCCGGCCCGCCGCGGACTTAAATGGTCGTGAGGGCATGAGCCCGGTGCCGATGATCCGGCACCGTCGGCGAAGGGAAGGGCTGCGATGGAGCGGACCACGTGTTGCGTGGTGGGCGGCGGTCCCGCCGGGATGGTGCTGGGCCTGTTGCTGGCCCGGGCGGGCGTGGCGGTCACGGTGCTGGAGAAGCACGGCGACTTCCTGCGCGACTTCCGCGGGGACACGGTGCATCCGTCCACCCTGGCGCTGCTGGACGACCTCGGTCTGGCCGAGCGGTTCGCCGGTCTGCCGCAGCGGCGTGTGACGACGGTCCAGTTGCCGCTCGGTACGGACGGCTCGCTGGTGACGGTCGCCGACCTGCGCGTGCTGCCGGGCCCGTACAACTACGTGGCGATGGTGCCCCAGTGGGACCTGCTCGACCTGCTCGCCGACGAGGCGCGCAGGGAGTCGTCCTTCTCCCTGCGGATGAACACCGAGGCGACGTCCTTCCTGACGGAGCGAGGTCGCGTCACCGGAGTGCGCTACCGCACCTCCGACGGCCGCACCGGTGAACTGCGGGCCACCCTCACGGTCGCCTGCGACGGCCGCGGCTCGCAGGCCCGCTCGCGGCCCGAACTGGGCCTGCACCACTTCGCCTGCCCCATGGACGCCTGGTGGTTCCGGCTGCCGCGGCGGGACGGCGACCCACGCGGGCTGGTGGGCGGCGCCGGCGAGCGGTTCCTCACCGCCATGATCGACCGGGGCGACTACTGGCAGTGCGCCACGCTGATTCCCAAGGGGACCGACGCCGAGCGCCGCGCTGCGGGCATCGACCGGTTCATGGCGGACTTCGCGGCCGCCGTGCCATGGCTCGCGGACCGGGTGCACGCACTGCGGTCGTGGGACGAGGTGAAGATGCTCGACGTACGGCTCGACCGCCTCGCGCGCTGGCACCGCCCGGGACTGCTGTGCATCGGCGACGCGGCGCACGCCATGTCCCCCGTCTTCGGCATCGGCATCAACCTCGCCGTCGAGGACGCCGTGGCTGCCGCCCGGTATCTCGTCGAGCCGCTGCGTGCCGGCCGGGTCGGTCTGAGCGACGTACGCGCCGTCCAGCGCCGCCGATGGCCGACGACGGCCGCCACGCAGGCTCTGCAACGCCTGGCCCACGCCCGGGTCATCGAGCCCGTGCTGTCGGGGCGTCCGCCGTTCGGCGACGCCCGGCGGGCACAGCGCGCGGCCGAACTGCTCACCACCTCACGGTGGCTGGGCCGCGTGCCCGCGTACTTCATCGGCTACGGCGCGCTGCGCGAGCGTCCGCCGGCCGCGTCGGTGCGCTGAGCGACCCGAGGAGCGCGGCCCGCGCAGCGCCCCTCGTCACCCCCGGGAGCGGATGCGGGCCTGCCGTGGCGGCAGGGCTCCCCCGGCCATCGCCGCAACCGCTCGTCCCGGCCGTGACCGAGGACTCGCCCCGGCATCGAGACAGGCCCGCCCCCGCCCTGAGGGCAGGCGCGTCAGGCCCGCGAAGTCCGGCTCGTTCACGCCCTGGAGGCAGACGCGTTCGGCCCGTGAGGGCGCCCTCGATCCGGCCGCCGTGAGATGCAGCGCAAAAAATTTTCCGGGTTTCTGTTATCCGCACCTGCCTGGCAGGGTCTCCCCTATCGACAGCGCGCAAAGACGTTCGACAGGGAGCCGGGATGGACATGACGTCACACGAGGCCGCGGTCATCGCGGCCGCGCAGACTGGGGACCAGTGGGCGCAGGACGAGTTGGTCGCCACCTACCTGCCGTTGGTGTACAACATCGTCGGACGTGCGCTCCAGGGTCACGCCGATGTCGATGACGTCGTCCAGGAGACGATGCTGCGGGTTCTGCACAATCTGGGCAGCCTGCAGCGCCCCGACGGGTTCCGCTCCTGGCTGGTGGCCGTGACGATGAACGAGATACGTCGGCACTGGCGCGGCGGCCAACCGGTACCTACCGGGGCAGGTATGGACGAAGCGGCCGATATCGCCGATCCCGGCGCCGACTTCGTCGATCTGACGATCATCCGTCTCGGGCTGTCCGGTCAGCGCCGGGAGGTCGCCGAGGCGACGCGCTGGCTCGACGAGGACGACCGCGCCCTGCTGTCGCTGTGGTGGCTGGAGGCCGCGGGCGAACTCACCCGCGCCGAGGTGGCCGCCGCCATGGAACAGTCCGTGCAGCACACGGCGGTTCGTGTGCAGCGGATGAAGACCCAGCTGGAGACCGCCCGGGTCGTGGTGCGAGCCCTGTCGACCCAGCCCCTGTGCGAGGAGCTGCGGGGGATGCTCGGCCACTGGGACGGCGTTCCGTCCGCGCTGTGGCGCAAGCGCGTCGCCCGGCACGCACGCGGTTGTGTCGCCTGTTCGGGACACTGGTCCGGCCTGGTGCCCGCCGAGGGACTGCTCGTCGGCCTCGGCCTGGTCCCCGCGACATCGGGTCTGGCGTGGCTCATATCCAACGGCTTCCAGGGCGAGACCGTCGCCTCGGCGGCCGAACTCGGCGATCCCGGCCAGGCCTTCGACCAGGTGGCCGACATGGCGCCGCGACCCGCGTCTCCCGTCTCGCACCGCGCCGGCGGGCGGCGGCCGGGCGCCCACCGCGCACATCGCGCGCTGCGGGGCCGGCCCCGGGGGGCCGTGGCGGTCGCCGGAGGCGCCGCGGTGACCGCCACCGCGGCGGCAGCCGCCCTCTCCATAGCGCTCGCCTCCCCCGGCGGAAGCAAGAGCAACACGAGCGCACCTGCCGCGCCGCTGGCCAAGACCTCGACGGCCGCAACCAGTCCCGACGCGACGCCGACGCCGACTGCGTCCCGGCCCTCGCACTCTCCTTCCGCGGATCCCACCGCCACGCCGAGCCGGACGAAGAGCGTCGTGGTGAGCCGCGAGACCCGGGCCACCGCGACCCCGTCCCGTCCGAGGCCGAGCACCCCGACCGCCCGGCCCCGGACGAGCAACGACCCGGCGCAGCAGGTCCTCGCCCTCATCAACAAGGCACGCGCCGAGCACGGGCTGCCCGCCTACACGATGGGATCGGGCCTGGTCCGCAGCGCGGCGGCGCACAACTCGGCGATGGACGACGGATGCGGTCTGTCCCACCAGTGTGCGGGCGAAGCGGCCCTGGGCGAGCGGGAGACGGCCCACGGTGTGCAGTGGGGAGCGGCGGGCGAGAACATCGGCCAGGCGTCGTCCGGATCCGCCACGCAGCAGATCGCGGACGCCGCGCTCGGCCTCACGCAGTCGATGCTGGACGAGAAGCCCCCGAACGACGGCCACCGTCAGAACATCCTCAGCACGACGTTCCACCACGTCGGCATCAGCGTCCACCGCAACGCGCAGGGCACGGTCTGGCTGACTCAGGACTTCTCCGACTGAGGCGGTTCACGGCACCATCGGGCAGCTGAGGCCCACCTCTGCGGTGGGGCCCGTGCAAGGAGAGACAATGTACATTTCACGCAGCATGGCGGGCACCGGCATGGTGGTCGGAGCCATGACGCTGACCGCCGCCGCGCTTGCCTACCCGCTGATGCTCGGTGTGCAGAACACGACCGACTCCCCGTCGCGCGTCATCGCGGACACCCCGTACGGTCCGCTGACGGAGGCGGACCGGGACTTCGTCGTCAAGGTGCGGTCGGCGGGCCTGTGGGAGTACCCCGCAGGCCAGATGGCCCTCCAGAAGGGCACCACCGAGGCGGTCAGGACAGCCGGCCGGCATCTCATCGACGGCCATGCCGGGCTCGATGCCACCTGCCGTGCGATAGCGCCCCAGCTGGGCATCAGGCTGCCCAATCAGGCCAGTCCTCAGCAGCAGGGGTTCGTGGCGACGCTGGCCTCGGACAGCGGCAAGAAGTTCGACACGGACCTCGCCAACATCCTGCGGGTGACACACGGCCAGATCTTCCCGGCGGTCGCGAAGATACGGGCCACGACCAAGAACTCGCTGGTGCGCCAGCTCGCGGACCAGGCCAACGACACGGTGCTCGACCACATCACGGTGCTGGAGAAGACCGGCCTGGTCGACTTCGACTCGGTCCTCAACCAGGAGACGGCGAGCCCGACGCTGCCGTCGGAGAGCATGACTCCGCCGCCGCCCTCGCAGGGCGCGCCCACGGTCGTCCTCACTCCGCCCGCGCAGGACACTCCTGCGCAGGACACTCCCGCCCCGGAGACCGTCGCACCGACGGTGGGGTGAGTTGCGGGACCGCACCTGCGGTCCGCACCGGCATACAGGGGGACCGGGCCCGGTACGCGTGCCGTACGGGCGCCGGGTCGGCCGCCGTTCGGACCGTGCCCGCCCGGCCGGGGCGGGCGCCCTCGGGTCCGTCGGCCGGGCCTCGACGCGCGGGGGAAGAAGGAGTACCGGTGGCCCGCTGCGGGCCACCGGGCTTGCTGTGAGAGCGCCATGAGAATCGCCGGACCCGGTATTTGTCATGTCTGCGCCCATTAGTGTGTGGCGCTGACCATGTCGGCCGAGCCCGACGACCCCCCACGAGGAGGAATCATGCGCTCTCCACGGCCCAGACCCTTATCCAGGAGCCGGCGTACGACGCTGTTCGGCGTATTCGCCGCCTGCTTCGCACTGCTCCTGACCGTCCCCGCCGCCGGTGCGTCGGCGGCCGGGACGGAGTCGTTGCCGCTGTCCGGGGCGACGGGTTCCGGACTGCACAACGCCTACGACCCGGCCTCGTTCACGTATCTGGCGCAGGCGCTGGACACCGGCACCTCGATGGTCGAGATCGACGTGTGGGACGACTTCATCACCAAGGAGTGGAAGGTGAGCCACTCCAACCCGCTGGGCAACAAGAACAACTGCGTCAACGCCTCGACCCCGGCCCAGCTCTACAGCGGCAGCGCCAACAAGAACCTGGAGAGCTGCCTGGACGACGTACGCGTCTGGCTGGCCGCCCACCCCGGCCGCGGACCGCTGATGATCAAGCTGGAGATGAAGGCGGGCTTCCAGGCCCAGTACGGCCTCGGTCCCGCCCAGTTGGACCGCGCGATCAGCGCCCACCTGGGCTCGGCCGTCTTCCGCCCCGCGGACCTGCTGGCGAAGCCCGGCGGCGGCCAGTACGCCACCCTCGACGAGGCCGCGGTCGCGGGCAACTGGCCGACCCGCGCACAGCTCGCGGGGAAGGTCGTCCTCCAGGTCATCCCGGGCACCGTGGAGGAGGCCAACCCCACCGACTCCCTGTGGACCGACGCCGAGTACGCGGGCTACCTGCGTGACCTCCGGGCGAGCGGACACATCGGCCAGGCGCAGATCTTCCCGACGGTTCACAAGGCCCAGGCGGGCGACCCCCGTTCACGCTACAAGGACGCCTCGCTCCGCCCTTGGTTCGTGGTGTTCGACGGCGACGCGACCGCCTACGTCGACGGAACCATCGACACCGCCTGGTACGACACCCGCCACTATCTCCTCGTCATGACCGGCGCCCAGAGCGTCGCCCCGGCACTCGACGACAGGAACCCCGCCCCGGCCGACGCCCGGGCCCGCGTCGCCCGGCTCGCGGCGGCCCACGCCAGCATCGTCTCCAACGACTGGACGGGCCTGCCCGACGTGCAGGGGCTGACGCTGCCCCGCGGAACCGGCTGACCGCCGGCCGGAGCACCACGTGCCCGCAGGACGTTCAGCCCGAGGACCGCTTCGACGGGCTGGAGCCGGCCTGCGGGCCGTAGGTGGTCAGGAAGCGGTCGCGGAAGGTGTCCATGCGCCAGACGGGGGCCTGCGGGCCGGGCTTGAGCCCGCTCTGCCATTTCCAGCCCGACATCCGGTCCAGCACGGCCGGATCGTGGGCGACGATCGCGACGGGCACGTCCCGGCTGGCGTGCACACCGGAGACGATCGGGGCGGGCTGGTGGTCGCCGAGGAAGACGAGGACCGTGTTCTTGTTCCCGTACTTCTCGACGTACGACACGAGGCTGTTCACCGAGTACTGGATGGAACGGCCGTACTCGGTGCGCACCTGGGAGGCGTCCTTCCACACCTGCTTCGGGTCCTTGCCCGCCTTCGCGATCCCCTTGTAGACGGAGCCGTCGCCGACCTGGTCCCAGCCGAGCGTCTTCGGCAGGGGCGCCCAGGGCTCGTGGCTGGAGGTGAGGATGACCTCCGTCATCAGGGGCTTGTCGTGCCGCTTGCCGTGCTCCAGCCGCTGGAAGGCCGAGAGGGTGTACTGGTCGGGCATGCGCGACCAGCTGAAGTTCGGGCCCTGGTAGCCGAGGTGGTGCGAGTCGTAGACGTGGTCGAGGCCGTAGAACTTCGCCTCCGGCCAGGACCGTCGGACGCCGGGCATGATGCCGACCGTCCGCCAGGCGCCGGTGCGCTTGAAGGCGTCGGTGAGGCTCATCCGGCTGCTCGAGGTCACGGTGCGGTACCGCTGCTGGTCCTTGATCCACAGGCCCGACATGAAGGTCGAGTGGGCCAGCCAGCTCCCCCCGCCGAACGTGGGTGAGGTGAGCCAGGCGCTGCGGGTGGAGTATCCGGCGGCGCGCAGCCGCTCGGTGTCCTTCGCAAGCACCGCGTCGACCCCCGGCGCCATCCCCGGGTCCTCGACCGCGCCCCGGCCGTAGCTCTCGATGAAGGCGAAGATCACGTCCTTGCCGCGCAGCCCGGTCAGCAGCTGGTCGGACGGGGTCCGGGCGAAGTCGTCGTGTGCCGCGGCCTTGGCGAACGCCGCGTTGTCCTTGATGTCGGCGCGCACCTGGCCCACCCGGTCCTCGACGAGCGCGGCCACGTTCCTGGACGCGACCGGCGAGCCGATGACCTGGACGCCGAGCGCGGCGCAGGTCATCCACACCGTGCCGAGTATCAGGGTGGTACGGGTCGCAGCGACCCGGTGCCGGGCCATGAGCCGGGTCAGCCGCAGAACCGAGAAGACCATGAGGACGGGCAGTCCGAGGGCAAGGACGAGGATTCCGATGACGGCGCCGGTGGCGGCCGTCTGGCCCGCCGAGTCCCGGAAGGCCGACTCGGCGTCGCCGAGCAGGGGCCAGTCGAGCATCAGGTCGAAGGGCCGGTCGAGGATCGAGTAGAAGCCCATGTCGATGAGCTTCACAAGAGTGAGCAGGCCGAGTACCAGCCCCAGGAGCACCGCGACCGTCCGCCTGGCCCGGGACCGCAGCGCGAGCAGCGCCGCGGCGGCGAGTATCGCCTCCACGGGCAGTCGCACGAAGGTGCTGGGCTTCAGATAGGGCAGCGAGTTGGGGAGCAGGAAGGCGCAGAGCACGAGGACGGTGGCCGCGCCGGTGGCGACGAGCCCGGCCGTTCGGGCCACGGCCGGGTACCGGTCCCGCCAACTGCCGCCTGTGCCGGACGTGTCCGGGGAGCTGCTCGCGGTGGCCCCACCCGCGTCGGGGGCAGTGCCGTCGGCTGCTTGTTCCGTGGCCGAGGCGGTGTCTCCGGACACCCTCGCGGCACCCGAAGCGGAGCCTGCGGACACAACCTCGGTATCCGAAGCGGAGCCTGCGGACAAGCTCTTGGCATCGGGGGCAGCGCCTCCGGGCGTGCCCTGCGCATCCACGGGTGCGTCCCCCGCTGCTTCCTCGTCCTTGGTACCGGGGCCGGCTTCCGCCGTGGCGGTGGCTGCGGCCGTGGCTGCGTCGGAGGTGCCGTCATCGGCCGCCCCGTTCGCGCCGGGGGTGGCCTCGCCGTCTTCCGCGGCGTCCTCCCCTTCGGGGACGGTGTCCGCCGTCTCCGGGTTCCCGTCGGGGGTGGCGTCTACGGCGCCTTCGGTGTTCATGGCGCCCTCCGCGCCGGCGGCTCCGCCGGGAGGCGTCTCCTGCGGAGGGCCGGCCTCGGCAGGGTCCTCCGGCGTGGGTGCCTTTTCCGTGCTCGGCTGCTGACGAGAGCTCGAGGTGAGCGACAACCCGACATTCCTTCCACGTGAAGCCCGCTGGTGGCGCGGCGGGCCTAACCGGCACGGTGGGGCCGCCGTGGACTGGTACGGCTCACCGGCGGCTTTCGTTCAATGGCCGGCGCCACGCGCCCGGGAAGCGTACGGGGACCGCGCCGGGCCGCGGACGGCGGTCGCCGCGCAATGGACCTCTTCCCCTCACGGCCTGCGGTAGATCGTGATGGAATGGCCGACTTCGTCGATCTGCCTGCTCCCCTCGATCAGTGCCGTGAGCCGGCGGCCGCCCTTGACGATCGAGGAGTCCGACACCACCAGCAGACCGTGCACCATGCGCGGGGGCACCTTGCGCGGGTCGGAGGCGTGGATGCCGTACGCGGACGGCACGCCACTGCCCTTGTACACGAGCCAGACCCTGTCGTGCGGGTGACGCCGCCGCAGCCGGTCGGCCAGCCGCCCGAGGTCCTGGCCCCAGTCGACGTTCGAGTCGTGCAACCGCAGGTGCGTCTGCGCCGGCCCGCCGAACGCCTCGTTGGAGTAGGGCAGGTAGTACGGGTACGTCAGCAGTGAACTCACCGCGACGAACAGGACCATCGCGGACGTCACCACAGGTGCCCAGCGCCGCCGGAGGACGAGAACGGCGGCCCCGCCGACGGCCAGGAACATCGGCACGAACACGGCGTACCGGACGCCGAGGTCGCGCGATCCCGTCATCGCCGCGCCCAGCAGTACGGCCGTGGGGAGCAGGACGTACCCCGCGGCGGGCCGCAGCCGGGGAACCGTCACCAGCGCGACGGCGCCGATGAGCCACAGCGCGAGCATGCCGAGCGGTGTCTTCACCAGGAGAGCGGCCGGAAGGTAGTACCAGAGCGCACCGCGGTAGTGCCGGCCGAAGAGATATCCGCCCCACGTCCTGTCCTCGAAGCCGAACTGGACCCGCATCCCGTCCCCGTAGGGCCTCGGGAAGGGCAGCCACTCGGCGGCCGCACCCCGCAGCCCGTGGACGACCGGCAGATGGGCGGGCGCCGTCCAGCGCAGCCGTGGATCGACGGCGAGGTAGACCGCCCAGACCACTGCGACCGCGATGAGCGCCACCCCGGCCGCCGCCGCGACGCCGTGCACGAGGAGCCGCGCCCTCTCACGCGGACCGAGGCCGGACCTTCGGCGGGCGTGTCGGTACGACACGACGGCCAGAAGCAACACCACGGGTATCGCCGGCAGCGCACTCATCTTGGTGGCCAGGGCGGCTCCGAGGGCCAGTCCGGCGAGCGGGAGGTGGCGGAGCGGCCGCCGGCGGGCCCGCCACAGGGCCCAGAGCGACGTCAGCAGGAATCCGGCCGCCGGTACGTCGAGCGTCGCCAGCGACCCGTGGGCGATGACGTCCGGTGAGAACGCGAACAGGGCGAGCGCCGCCAATCCCCCGCCGGGACCGGTCAGATCACGGGCGAAGGCGAAGACGACCAGCCCGAACAGCAGGGTCAGTGCGATCACCGGCAGCCGGGCCCACAGGGTGAGCCGCCGCGGGTCGTTGCCCGACTCGTACAGCAGATGCCGCCCGAGGGCGCCCTGGTCGCCGGAGAAGCCCCGGTCGAGGTGCGGATGGGCGAACAGCAGTCCGGCCGCGATGATCAGCTTGCCCAGCGGCGGGTGCTCGGGGTTGTAGCGCAGGCTGTGCTGCTGCGTGTACACAACCGCCGTACCCATGTACACGGGCTCGTCGATGGTCGGGGTCTGCTGCACGGCCGTCGTGACCATCGCGACCGCCATCTCGGCGAGCAGCGCCGCCGCCGCAAGCCCGACCCCCCACCGCCGGAACCACCACGGGAGTGCCGCGGACCGTCGGCCCCGCTGCCCGGCGGCTCCGCCCACGCCCCCGGCACCGTCCGTCCGCTGCGTGGCACCGCCCTCCGTGTCCTCACGGCCGCGCCACGGTGGCGCGTCCCCCGGGGCGGGGGCGGAGCGCTGCGAGGAAACCGCGGGCCACCACGACGGCCGCTGACTCATGAGCGAAAACATCGACATCTCCGACGACGGCCCGGAACCCGATCCCGCCTGGCGGGTGGCTGACAACAATCTGAGCGGCGTACTGCGCGGCGGCCCGGACCCCGCGCTCGTGGCCCGGCGTTTCGTACGCGCGGGCCGGTCGTCCCGTTCATCGCCATGGGATGCGTACGGACGACGAGGGGACGGCCGGGGCGGGAGACCGGCGTCCGGTCTCCCGCCCCGGCCGCCCCCGTGCGTGGGCGACGTGGCGTGTCGGGTCAGGCGACGGCGGGCGGGCGTTCGCGCAGGAGCAGCGCGGCGGTCAGGACGACGAGTGCGGCGGTGAACCCGTGGATGCCGAACGCGGCAGCGGCCGAACCGTGGCTGCTCAGCACGACGACCATGTCCCCCGCGGGTACGAAGGCGATCGCCAGCATCGCCCATCCGAGGGCCCTGCGGTGACCGGTCAGCAGCAGCGCGAGCACGACCAGGCCCGTGGCGATGTCACGGACGCCCTTGACGGCGAGGAACGCGGTGCCCTGGTGCTCGGGCCACGTCGGGACGCCGAAGTCGGACGCGGCCGACTGCGGGGCGAGCAGAAAGCGGAGACCGATGTAGATGATGAACACGCCGCCCAGGACGGCGAGGATGGTGGCGAGACGCTTCATGGCTGATCAGTCCTTCGTGGGAAAGGGTGGGTGGGGCGGGCCCGGTGGGGCGGGAGAGGAAGGGCGCGCCGTGGAGCGCACCCGGCCTTGCAGCGCCGGTCCGTGGGCTCCGGGCGTGAGGCCCTTGTGCGGTCTGCGGACGACGCCGTGCGGCGCGCTGTCAGCCGCGGATGCGGCGCATCCGCCGGGCGTACTGCGGGCGGCCGACGGCGTACCAGAGCAGCCGGGCGGGCAGGGGCAGCCCGCCGAGGACCGTCGGGCGTTCGGTCGCGTCCGCGTCTTCGAGGACCATGCCCAGGAAGAACAGCAGCTTGGGCTTGGGCGTGGCGGCCTGGAAGTGCTCGCCCATCGCCTTCCACTCGTCCACGGTGAGATGCCTCTCGGCGAGCGGCAGCAAGGACCTCTCCTCCTCGTCGAGGTGTGCCACGAGGACCGCCCGGTGGTCGGCGAGGGCGGCGACGAGCGCGTCGCGCTCGGCCTCGCCCGCCCCGGACTCCCAGGCGGGCACGGCGACTTCGGCCGCCGCGAGGGTGGCCGCGACCCACTGGTGCTGGGCCTCCATCCGCAGGACGAGGTCGGCTTCGAGGTCGACACGGGCCAGCAGCGGCGGCCAGAGGTTCTCGTCCTCGCCGTGGTGGTGGTTGTGCAGACCCAGCCGGTAGTCGCGGAAGTGGGCGCCCAGGAGCCGGGCGCGGGCGGTGTCTCCGGGGGCCACGTCGGCGATCAGCTCGACCAGCAGGCGTGACTCGCGGCGCAGGCCCCGATGGATGATCACCATCTCGTGGGTGTTCGGGCGGGGTGTCGTGGTCGTGTTCGTGGTGTCCATGCGACGAGCCTGGCCCGGGGCTCATGGAGGGCACTTGGAGACGGCTTGGAGGGGCCCGGCGAAGATCGAAGGCATCTACGATGTGCGGCGAGATGATGTCCATACGTGTGCTCGGCGCCCTGGAAGCCGAGCGGGACGGCGAGCCGGTCCCGCTCGGCGGTCGTCGGCAGCGCTCGGTGCTCGCCCTGCTGGCCGTGGCGCACGGCCGGGTCGTCCCGGTCGACCGGATGATCGAGGACATCTGGCAAGGGGCGCCGCCTGCGCAGGCGGTGACGTCGCTGCAGGCGTACGTGTCGAATCTGCGCCGTCTGCTGGAGCCCGGCCGGCCGCCGCGCACCCCGGCGCGGCTGCTGGTGAGCGCACCGCCCGGGTATGCGCTGCGGTTGGCGGACGAGGCCGTCGACGGCTGGCGGTTCGAGCGGCTGCTCGGCGAGGCACGCGACGGGGCGGAGCGGCGGCCGGACGTCGCGCGCCGTCTGCTCGGCGAGGCGCTGTCGCTGTGGCAGGGACCGGCGTACGCGGAGTTCGCCGACGAGCCCTGGGCGCGCGCCGAGGTCGCGCGCCTGGACGAGCTGCGGCTGGTCGCGCGTGAGGTGAACGTGACCGCGGCGCTGAGGTCGGCGGATGTGGCCGGGGCCGTCGTCGAGGCCGAACTGCTCACCCGTGACGCGCCGTTGCGCGAGGAGGGCTGGCGGCTGCACGCGCTGGCGCTGTGGGCGGCCGACCGGCAGGCCGACGCCCTGGCTGCGCTGCGCCGGGCACGCGCGGTGCTCGCCGAGGAGATCGGTCTCGATCCGGGACCCGCGCTGAACGAGCTCGAAGCGGCCGTCCTCGGCGGGCACACCGAGCTGTTGCGCCGTGCGACGCAGGCGCCCCGCGGGGCGCCGGCCACCCCGGCGGAGCCTTCCGCACGGCCGTCGCACAACGCACCGGGAGCGTCACAACGGCCGCGCACCGCTCCGCACGCGTCGCACACCGCGCCGGGAACCGTGGCGCAACAGCCTCCTGCCGCGGTGGGCATGCCGGGTCGACGGCCGGGCACGGCGTCCCCGGGGGTACCGGCGCAACAGCCGCACACCGCGGCGGAAAGCCCCGCCCGAGCGCCCCGGGCCACGGCCCAGGATGCTTCCGCGTCTTCGCGCACCGCTCCGCAGGCCTTCACCCACGCACCGGCGGGGGGACCCACCCAAGCACCGCACACACCGGCGGAGGGACCCGCCCAACCACCCCGCACCGCAGCGGACTTACCGCCGCATCCGTCGCCGGGCGGGTCCGACCCGGTGGACCCGGGCCCGGCCCCCGCCGGTCGGGATCCGCAGCCGCCGGGCCGTCCCGCCGCGGAGCCGGAGCTGTTCGTCGGACGCGGTCCCGACCTCGCCCGGCTGGTCGAGTGCGCAGCCCGCGCGGCCGCCGCAGGCCCCGGGGTCGCCCTGGTCACCGGTGAGGCGGGGCTGGGGAAGTCGACGCTGCTGGACCGGTTCGGTGAACGTCTGCGCGCCGACGGCTGGCTCGTCGTGGTGGGCCGGACCACCGACGCCGAGGGTGCGCCGCCCGCCTGGCCCTGGGTCCAGGCGCTGCGCTCCGTCGCCGCCTCGGCACCGCCCCCGCCCGACTGTGCGCAGGACCTGGCCCCACTGCTCTGCGACGACGCCTCCGGTACGGCGCGCGTGACGCATGAGGACGCGGCCGCCGGCCGGTTCCGGCTGCATCGCGCGGTGTGGCGGTGGCTCGCGGCGGTGGCGCACGAGCGGCCACTCGCGGTGCTGTTGGACGACCTGCACTGGGCCGATGCGGAGACCCTCGCCCTGCTGGCGGCGTTGCCCGAGCCGCCGTCGGGGACCGCCCTCCTCGTCACGGCCGCCTACCGTCCGGACGAGATCGACGGCCGGCTCACCGACACTCTTGCCGTACTCGCCCGGCGGGCGCCGCTGCGGGTCGCGCTGGAGGGGCTGTCCGGGACCGCCGTCGCGGACGTGGTCCGGGCGGCGGGTGCGGGTCCGGTGGACGCGGAGACGGTCGCCGCGCTCACCGAGCGCACCGGCGGCAATCCCTTCTACGTCCGCGAGAGCGCCCGGCTGCTGAGCGCCGAGGGCGCGCTGGTGGCCCTCTCGGAGGTGCCGGACGGGGTGCGGGACGTGCTGCGCCGCAGGCTGGGGCGGCTGCCCGAGTCATCGGTCGCGGTACTGCGGCTGACGGCCGTCGCCGGGCGCGAGGCCGAGGTCGAGGTGCTGGTGGATGCCGCGGACACCGGCGAGGAGGCGGTGCTCGATGCACTGGACGCCGGTCTCGTCGCCGGGCTGCTGACGGAGCCGTCGCCGGGCCGGGTGCGGTTCACGCACGCGCTGGTGCGGGACACGCTGCTCGCCGATCTGAGCGGGATGCGGGTCGCACGGATGCACGGCCGGATCGCGGCGGCGCTGGAGCGGCTGGGTTCGGCCGATGTGTCCGCGCTGGCCCACCACTTCGCGCGGGCCTCGTCGTCGCCGACGGCCGCCAAGGCCGTGCAGTACTGTCTGCGCGCGGCCGCCCTGGCCGAGGGGCGCCATGCCCACGATGCGGCGGCCGACCTGCTCACCACGGCGCTGGACTGCCTCGAACGCATCCCGGAAGCGGCCACGGACGACCGGGACGCGGAGCGCATCGACCTGCTGGGCAGACTGTTGCGCGCGCAGGTGAGGACGGGCGCCGTCATGGCCGCCCGCGCGACCCGGCAGCGCGCGATCGAGGCCGCGGCCGGCAGCGGTCGCGACGAGCTGCTGGTCGGCGCGCTCACCGCGTGGTCCGAGCCGACGCCGTGGCAGACCCGGCCCTACGGTGTGGTCGACGAGCCGGTGGTCGCGCTGCTGGAGCGGACGCTGGACCTGCCGGGCCTGGCGCCGGCCGACCGTTGCGGGCTGCTGCTCGCCTACTGCGCCGAGCTCTCCGACATGCAGAACCCACGGGTGCGGGCGGCGGCCGACGAGGCTCTCGCCCTCGCCGGGACGCTCGGTGATCCGCACCTTCGTGCGCGGTCACTCGCGGCACTGGTGCGCGAACTCGACGTCGAGCGCGAAGGCGGCGAACAGGCGGTGCGGAGCGACGAACTCGTCGCGCTGGCCACCGAGCACGACCTGCCCGTGTTCCGCTGGTACGGCCTGTTCACGCTGGCTTCGTCCGCGGCGGCCGAGGGCGATCCGGACGGCGCGTACGAGCGTCTCGACGCGTGCATGGAGCTGGCCCGGGCCTACCGGATGCCGGGGCCGCTCGCGGTCGGCCTCACCGCGTCGGCGACGCGCGCGACGATCGAGGGGCGTGGCGAGGACGCCGAGAGGCTGTACGCCGAGGCGGCCGCCGGCATGGCCCGGCAGGGCTCGCCGCACGCCGAGGGATTCCTGCTCCTTGCGACGGCGATCGTCAGGGCCGGCCAGGGCCGGCTCGCCGAGGTCGTCCCGCAGGCACGAAGGATGGTCGACGACTACGGCTCCGCGGCGGCCGACCTGCTCGCGGCCGCGCTGTGTGCCGCCGGGGAGGAGGACGAGGCACGCGAGATCCTGGCGCGGGTCGGGCCGCTGCGCACCGATTTCTTCTTCAAGGTGTTCGCGACCTTCCGCGCGATGGCGGCGGTGGCGCTCGGTGAGAAGGACCGGGCCCGCGAGCTGTACGAGGCGCTGCTCCCGCACCGCGACGCCCAGCCGCCCTCGTCCGGCTTCACGGTGGCGATCCGGCCCGTCGCGTACACCCTCGGTGAACTCGCCGGTCTTCTGGGGCTCGACGGCGAGGCCGCCGCGCACCGCGCCCGTGCCGCCGCCATCGCCGAACGATGGCACACCGCCGCGGAAGGCGGCGTGCCCGGATGACCGGGCCTCCCGGTCGTGACGGGCGGGACACCGCCTGACGGGACGTGTCCGGCCGGTCGTGCGGCTGCTCCGGTTCCGGCTCACGCCCTGACCGCGGCACGGGGTCGGCGTGGCGATCCGACGGACGCCGAGCGGCACGGATACGGCCGTTCCTGCCGGTCAGAAGCGGGCGTTGCGGACGGCGGACGGCACGTGGGCGCCCGCCGAGCGGCGGCCCAGGACGGGCTCGGCCAGCAGCCTCGCCATCCCACAGAGGGTCTGGCCATGCCGGGCGAAGAGTTCGTCGCGCGAGTCGAAGTGGCCGAGGTCCGCCAGGACATGGGCCGAGAGATCGCACGCGGTACCGACGGCCGGGCAGACCGTCGTGCCGTCCCAGTCGATCGCCGTCCTGGACAGCGCCTCGAAGAGCGTCTCCGTGCCGGCGTTGGTGAAGCCACCACCGTGAGCCTCGCTCAACTCGTCCAGGTCACCGAAGAGTTCCGAGACCGTCAACCAGGGCGCGGTGGGGTGGTCGGTCGGCGACAGACCCCCGATGCGGAATTCCGGCCATGCGAGCACGACCTGGTGCGGGACGATCCGGTGCAGCCGGGGGAAACGCGGATACCAGAACGCCCCGTCCACCAGCAGGCCGCGCACCCGCGTGGCCACCCCTGATGCCCGCGCGACGGACTCCAGGACGGCCAGCCGCTGGCTGCACGAGCCGCGGCGACGGCGAAGCACCTCCGACACGGGCCGCTCGTCCTGCACCGAGTACACCGGCTGCACCGCTGCGGCGATCCATCGGTGGGCCCGACGCAGGGCTGCTGTCCGGCGGGCGGGACCCGAGGTGTCCTCCGAGTCCGCCGTGATCTCGATCCGCCGGAGCAGCGAGGCGACATGCGGATGCCGCCAGTCGAGGATCCGCGTCGGGGACGTGCTCCCCGCTGCCGTACCCCCGTCGGCCGTGCCCGAGCGGGCACGGCCTCGCGGCATGAGAAGCGAGCTCGTCATGACCGTGGTCCTCTCGTCCAGCACCCTCCGGGCGGCACGACGTATCGTGACAGAGAATTTGAACGCGTTCAACCACGGTGCGTCTCCACCGACCCCCTCGGCAGGATCGACCGGACCGTTCCCAGGGCCTGTTCGGAGTCGTGATCTCGGACCAGATGATCGCTTCCGGCAACGGCGATCGAACCGATGGATCTCTTGCGCGCTTCGACGTGAAGTGGCTTGGGTCGGGGTGCTGCCTTGGGCTGGAGTGCCTCTTACCCGAGTGGATGGTCCGCAGACGTTCATCCGCTTCGCCGACCACGTCCCGGCGAGTGCTGCTATTGACCGTGGTTTACCGTCTGATCTGGCACGCGGTCGTCGGCTGGTAGGTTGCTGCACCGTCTTCGGTGCCTTGCGAGCTCGGTCGTCAGGGATGCGCGGCGACCGGACGCAGAGGGGGAAACACCATGATTCAACTGTCGGACGGGCCCATGACCTGGGTGGCGACCGGGGACAGCATCACCCAGGCCGTATTGCACACCCACGGCGCCCGCGGCTGGGTCGAGCACCTGCACGAGCGGGTCAGGTGGCAGATGGACCGGCTCACCGACGTCGTGGTCAACACCGGCGTCTCCGCGTGGAGCGCGGTCGACGTGCTCGCGGCCCACGACCGCCTCATCGGGCGGTTCGAGCCCGATGTGCTGTCCGTGTCGCTCGGCACCAACGACTGCCTCGCCGGAGAGGACGGACTGCCCGACTTCCACGACGCGATGCACCGGATCATCTCCAGGGCGGAGCCGCAGACACAGGTCGTCCTGCATACGCCGGCGCTCGTCAGCGCCTCGGGGCGGAAGCAGCGCGCGGCCCTTCCCGCGTACTGCCAGGCCGTACGGGAGATCGCAAAGGACGCCGGCGCGCTACTCGTCGACCACGAGGCCCACTGGCTGGAGCACTACGGCACGGCCGACCCGATCCCATGGCTCGACGACCCGGCCCACCCCAACGCGGTCGGCCACCTGCACATGGCGAACCACACCCTGCGCGTCATGGGCCTGGGCGAGTTGGATCCCCTCTAGGGTCCGGATAGGGGCCGTACCGCCCGATCGGCAGATGAGGTCCCATCAGATCCCAGTCGGCGTCGCTCAGTTCATGCCGAAGCACGCAAGAGATCTACCGGTTCGATCACGGTTGCCGGAAGCGATCACCTGGACCAGGATCACGACTCCCAACAGGCCCTAGCCGTCCGGGAATCCCATGACCGGCCGGGCCCAGGCCGGCGGGTCCGGTGGCGACTGCCGGGCCGACTCGCCCATGCCTGGCTCCACCAGGGTCGGCGGATGGGTCCCCCGGCGGGGGGCGGCGGCGTCGGCCCGGCGCAGGGCGGCGACGAACTCCAGACAGGAGTCGTAACGGTCGTCGGGGACCTTGGCCAGGGCTCTCGCCATCGCGTCGTCGAGCGCGGGGCCGATACCCGGCCGCCGCTCGGACAGGGCGGGCGGCTGGTCGTACTGGTGCGCCCACAGCAGCGCCATGTCCTCCTCGCGCTGGAAGGGGGGCCCGCCCGCAAGGGTTTCGTACACGACACAGGCCAGGCTGTACTGGTCGCACCTGCCGTCGACGGGGCGTCCGGAGATCTGCTCCGGGGCCACGTAGTCGAGGGTGCCCACGAACTCGCCCACGGTGGTGAAGCCGGTCAGCGACAGGGACTTCTTCGTGAGCCCGAAGTCCGTGAGGTAGACGTGCTCGGGGTGGTCGCTGTCGGTGCCGCGGGCGACGAGGATGTTGCCGGGCTTGACGTCCCGGTGCACCAGGTCGTGCTCGTGGGCGGCGTCCAGTGCGGAGGCCACCTGCGCCGCGATGCGCAGGGCGGTGGTGACGGGCAGGGGCCCGTCACGGTCCAGCAGTGCCCGCAGGTCCAGTCCGGAGACGTAGCGCATGGCGATGTACAGCACGCCGTCGGTCTCGCCGGCCTCGAAGATCGGCACGATGTGGGGATGGTCGATCGCGGCCGCCACCCGTGACTCATGGGTGAAGCGGCGCCGGAAGGTGTCGTTGCGGGCGAGCTCCGGGGCCAGCAGTTTGAGCGCGACCGTGCGGTCCAGGCGGAGGTCCTTCGCGCAGTAGACCACGGCCATCCCGCCGCGTCCGATCACGCGCTCCACGCGGTAGCCCGCGATCTGCACCCCCACCAGCCCGGACGGCCGCCCCTGGACACCCATGTCGTGCGAAGCCGAGGGCATCAGGCACCTCCGCCACCGGTCGTGGCGATACCCCACCGCCGTACGCCCCGCCCGTCACCGCAGGCGCCACCCCCGCCGGGCTCACCCGCGGCCGCCCCGGTCCC
Organism: Streptomyces sp. NPDC002004; assembly: GCF_053593975.1. Lineage (NCBI taxonomy): Bacteria > Bacillati > Actinomycetota > Actinomycetes > Kitasatosporales > Streptomycetaceae > Streptomyces > Streptomyces sp. NPDC002004. The sequence continues at coordinate 99,638 of NZ_JBSFDP010000017.1, read as the reverse complement.
GGTCCCCAGGACGGTCGGCACACCAGGCCGCACTCCCATGTTCGAATTCTATCGATCGATCCGCACAAGCGCTTGTACGAACCTGCGGCACCCGGCTCGCCCCGGAGCCGCCGCGTCGGTTCACCAGCCTTGTGGTCACCCCAGGGCCGGCAGCGGGCGGCGGAAGCGTACGCCGGGCCGTCCGGCGAGGACGATGCGTTCCACCTCGGAGAACCCGTTGCGGGCGAGCACGGTCATGGATGCTTCGTTGTCGAGTGTGGTGACCGCGACGAGCGCGGCGAGTGCGTACGTCTCGGCGGCGAGGCGGCACACGTCTCCGACCGCCGCGGTGGCGACACCCCGGCCCGCGGCGCTCTCGCCGATCCGGTAGCCGAGTTCGGCCGTCCCGTCCTCGACGTCCACGAGGTTGACCCGGCCGATCAGGTTCCCCCGGTCGTCCACGACGACGTGGAAGTGGCACACTCCCTCGTCCTGTTCGGCGAGGAGGGCCCGGTGACGGGAGGCGAACTCGGCGAAGTAGGCGTCCCCGCGGTCCGGTACGGACCGTGCGAAGTACTCCCGGTTCTCCCGTTCGAAGGCCAGCAGGGCATCCGCGTGTTCGGCCCGGAGCCGCTCCAAGGTCACCATCCGCCCAGAGTATGGGGGCGATCACGGCCCGTCGAAGGAGATTTCTCGGCGGCGGCCGGGTCCGCCGTACAGCGGTCCGCCTTCCGTGGCGGCGGGCGTCCGCGCGGAGACCCGGGAGGACGCCGGCGGGCGGGGAGGGCGCCCTGCGGGGTCAGTCGGCGTCGATCGGGTGCCGCCAGACGTACCCGCCCACCGCGGAGACGGCGGCGATCACACAGGCCGCGAACACCAGGCCCGCGTTGCGCAGCCCGATCGCGAGCGTCAGCGCGCCGACGCCCACCACCGGGACGGAGATCCCGACGTACGCGGTGACGAAGAACGCCGAGATGGTGGCACCCCGATGCGCGTCGGGGGCCGCGGAGCTCACCGCGGTCAGGGCCGCGCGGAAGGAGAGGCCCTGACCGACGCCGCCCGCCACGGCACCGGCCAGCAGCACCGGCAACGACCCCAGGAGCAACGACACGGCGACGAGGACGAGTCCCGCCACCAGCACCAGGCAGCCCCCCGGCAGGGCCCGTCGCACTCCGATCCTGCCCATCAGCAGCTGACCGCAGGTGGAGGAGCAGAAGACCAGGAAGACCACGGCGCCCGTCACCGCCAGGCTGTGCTCGCCCAGCGTTTCGGCCAGGAAGCTCGGAGCGACCGCCGTGAACAGGCCCAGCAGCGAGAACCCCGCCATGGCGGAGAGCGCCGAGGGCACGAACACGCCGCGCACGTCGGCGGGCACGACCATGCCCTGCGGTCGCAGCGGCGGCCGTGGCACCGGCCGGCGCACGGTCTCCGGCAGCAGCCAGGTCACCGCCGCGGCGGCCGCGAGGAGCCCCAGCTGCGTCAGGAAGGGCAGGCGCAGCGGGTACGGCGCGTACGCGGCCAGCAGACCGGCCAACAGCGGCCCCAGCCCCAGGCCCCCCATGTTCGCGGCGGTGGCGGCGAAAGCGGCCCGCGAACGCTTCCCGGCGGGTGCGAGTTCCAGTACCGCGGCCGTTCCCGTGCCGCTGAGCAGTCCCGCCGAGAACCCCGACAGGACACGGCCCCCGAACAGCAGGGGCAGCCCGCCCTCGAACAGGAAGCACAGCGCGCTGAGCGCGGCGAGGCCCAGGGCGCACAGCAGGACGGGGCGTCGGCCGACGACGTCCGAGAAGTCGCCGGCGACGAGCAGGGCGGCGATGACGCCGACCGCGTACACCGCGAAGACGACGGTGACGATCAGCTCCGAGAACCCGATCTGCTCCCGGTACAGCCCGTACAGCGGTGTCGGCAGGGTGGTGCCGATCATCCCGACCGCGAACACCCCCGCGGCGGCCACGTACCCGGGCCGTGCGGCCCCCTGTCGACGGTCCCCGGCTCGACTGATCACACCCCACCATAGGCAGCCGCCCCGACGGGTCCGTGGCACCTGTTGCCGGAACCGGGACCGAAGTTCAGCCGTCCGATCCGCCGGTCGGCCCTAACGGCCAGTCGGGCCCCGTGGGTTGGCCGGGCCGGGTGGGCGGTACGCCCCGGCGGTCAGGGCTCCGGCGCACTGTCCGGTTCGGGACGTTCGGGTGTGGTGATCTCCAGCCAGATCGTCTTGCCGCGGCCGCTGGGCGCGCTTCCCCACTGGCTTGCGAGCCCGTCGACGATCAGCAGACCCCTGCCGTGCTCCGCTCGTGTGTTGATGGCCTCCGTGGGCATGACGGGCGCGGGCAGGCTGGGGGTGGGCTCGGAGTCGCGCACCTCGAGCCGCACGTGGTCGGGGTACTCGCGCAGTCTGAGGTCCACGTCGCTGTCGGCGTGGATGAGGGCATTGGTGACGATCTCGGACGCCATGAGTTCCAGGTCGCCGACGAGTTCGTCGAGCCCCCAGAAGTGCAGCCGGTCGCGGATGAAGCGCCGCGCCGACTCCACCCCGGCCAGATCGTGACGCGCGATGTTGATACGGCTGATGTGGTGGTGGGGACCGAGCTCGGCCCCCTCGAACCGGGCGAGCAGCACCACCGCGTCGTCCCGGGGCACCGCCGATGCGGGCTGCGCCGCGGCGACCAGCCGGTCGGCGAGACCGTCCGGGAAGGAGTCGACCGCGTCCCCGGCGTCCCGGAACAGTCGCAGCGCGCCCTCGACGGGATCGGCGGCGACCGCGGCCGTGAACCCGTCGGTGTACAGCAGGAGGAGGGTGCCGGGCGTCAGGTCGGTCTCCACACTGCGGTACTCCGTGAGGGGCAGGGCGCCCAGCGGGGGCCCGGTGACCATGTCCGGCACCTCGATGGTGCCCTCCGGCCGGCGGATCAACGGGGCCGGGTGTCCGGCCGAGGCGATCTCGGCGGTGCCGGCGGAGACGTCCAGCCGGACCAGGCAGCAGCTGGCACGGGTCTCGCCGTCCAGCTCCGCGAGCAGCCGGCTGGTGCGGGTGAGCACCTGTCCTGCGTCGCGGCCGTCGGTCGCGTACGCCCGGATGGCGCTGCGCAGCTGGCCCATGAGGACGGCGCTCTGCAGGGACCGTCCCTCCACGTCACCGACCACGAGGGCGACGCCCCCGCCCGGTTCGGTGATCACGTCGTACCAGTCGCCGCCCGCCTCGGCCTCGGCGGGCGCCGGGAGGTAGCGGGCCGTGGTGAGGACCTGCGGGACCTCGGAGAGGGCGCGTGGCAGCAGTCTCTTCTGGATCCCCGAGGCGATCTGGTGCCGGCTCTCGGTGAGCCGGACCCGTTCCAGGGCCTGGCCGAGCAGGTCGGTCATCATCATGACGACGGCTTGCTCCGCGGGGGTGAAGCGGCGCGGCTGCTCGAAGCCGAGCAGACAGGTGCCGATGGGGTGGCCGCTGACCTCCAGCGGCAGGAACGCCCAGGCCTGCATCCCGTCCTCGAAGTCGTCCCTGCGGCCGTCCGCCCGCCAGGCCTCGGGACTGTCGAGGAACAGCGGGATGCCGTCCAGCAGGACGGCCGTGTCGGGGGCATGGCGGTCGATGCTGCGGCCGTGCAGGTGCTTGACCGCGGCCATGGGGTAGCCGCTGTGGCCGGCCACCCAGCTCCTGCCGTCGCTCGCGAGACTGACGACGAACCCCTGGGCCCCGAAGGGCTGCATGATCCACTCGCGGCCGGCCCGGACGACGTCCTGGAGGTCCACGGCCTCGTTGAGGGCCGTGGCGAGCTTGTGCAGGTGGTACATGAAGCTGAGGGTGGAGGAGCCGGGGATCTCGGGGACGCCCCAGTCCAGGCCGTCGGATCCGGTGTCCGGTGTGCGCTCTGCCATCGGCACCAGGACCGTGCGCGGGCCCGCCGTGACGGGCGTACCGCGGTCGGCGAGCGTCGACAGTGCCTGGCACAGGCGGTGTGCGATACCGCTCAGCCGTTCCAGGCATTCCCTGCTCAGGGGCTCCGTCAGCGGCGGAGTCCATACGGTGGTCAGGGCGCCGAGCCGCTGTCCTCCGGCGCTGATGGGCACGGCGGCTGCGGAGTTGGGGAAGGGCACCGTCGTGGCGAGCCGGCTCTGCTCGCCGACGTCCCGGGGCATGCCCGCGAACTCGAGCATGTCGTCCTGGTAGGCCTTGGCCGACACGACGGTCTCGGTCAGGGCGATCCGGTGCCTCAGCGCGAAGACGGCGGGCCGGATGCCGGCCACCGCGGCGGCCTTGAGATCGCCGGACGCCGATGCCGGGTCGACGAGGAAGACCACGGCGGCGGCGCACCCCATGACCTCGACGGCTTCACGGACCGCTGCGGCGACGATGCGGTCGCGCTCGACGGACCTCGCGGGCTGCCCGGTCGGCCGGCCCGGGTCGAGTGCGTCGTGCTTCGGCCGGCTCATGGGAGGTGCCTGGTCACAGGAAGCATGGTCTCCGCCTCGCACGGAGCCGCGCTCCTGCGGGGTGCTGGGGTTTCCCAGTATTCGGCACCGTGGGGGCCGCTGCAACGGACCGTACGCGGTGGATGCACGGCTGCCGGTCCGGTGCCGGCGGGACGAGCGCAGGGACGGCGCCACCCCGCCGCCGCTCCCCGGGACAGGCCCCGCCCCGGGGACGAGCGCGGCGGGACGGGCCCCGGACCAGCGCGACGCGCCGACACGGACTCCCCGGACCACGCCGGACCACCCCAGAATCTCGCATACTGGACAAATGCCCACTGATCCGGACGGGTGGCGGTCGCACGCATCGGGACGCGGGGCGTACGGCGACCGGATGTTCCGCCCCGACGCCAGCGGCGAGGACGCCCGCATCGATCTGGGCGCCCTGGCGTACGACGAGGTGACCGAGGCGAGGTTCCGGACCCTCGGGGTCGGCCCGGGCTGGAACTGCCTGGAGATCGGTGCGGGCACCGGCTCGGTGGCCCGGCTGCTGCTGCACCGGCTCGGCGTCGCCTCCGTTCTCGCCGTGGACAGGGACGTCCGCTTCCTGGCCTCCGAGGCGGTGCCGGGGATGCGCGTGCGGGAGGCGGACATCACAGCCGAGGACTTCACCCCGGGGGTGTTCCGTCTGGTCCACGCGCGATTCGTCCTGATGCACCTGCCCGACCGGGAGAGGGTGATCGACGCACTGAGCAGGCTGGTCGCACCCGGGGGCGTCCTGGTGCTGAGCGACGCGGTGGACCTCACGACCCGGACGGCGCCGCGGACGCCGTTCACCGTGGCGATGCGTGCCATGTGGCGGGCGCTGGCGGAGACCATCGGCACGGACGTCTCGTGGGCCCCCGACTACCCCCGACTGCTGCGGCGGACCGGGCTCTCGGACGTGGCCGCCGAGATCCACGTCCCGCCCCTCGCCCCCGGCAGTCCCATCAGCCGGTTCTGGGCCGACACCTGGAACCGGGCCCGGTCTGCGATGCTGGCCACCGGACTGGTCGACGAAGCCACGATCGACGAGGCCGTCCGCTACCTGGGGTCGGCCGACTGCGCGGATCTGTCACCAGGGATGATCACAGCATGGGGATGGCGCCCCAGGACGGGCCGGGAACCCTGAGGCACCCGTGCGGCGGCGGCCGCCGGGGCCCGGGAGGTCGGCCCGAGCACGTCGTCTCCCTGGCGTAGAGTGACTCCGTCCGTCTACAGGACTGTAGTCGAACCAGCGGTCTTGACCTCTCCTCACCCCAGAATTGGATGCCATGAGCGCGATCAGCATCGGCCAAGCCATTGTCCTTGGTGCCGTGGAGGGAGTGACGGAGTTCCTCCCCGTCTCCTCCACCGGTCATTTGAAGATCACCGAGGGACTCATGGGCATCCCGGTCGACGACAAGGCGGTCGTCGGCTTCTCCGCCGTGATCCAGGTCGGTGCCATCGCAGCCGTGCTCGTCTACTTCTTCAAGGACATCGTGCGCATCGTCTCCGCCTGGGGGCGCGGTCTGGTCAACCGCGAGGAGCGCTACCACCACGACTACAAGTTCGCCTGGTGGGTGATCTACGCAACGATTCCGATCGTGATCGTCGGCCTCGCGGCCAAGCCGCTGATCGACGGGCCGCTGGCCTCGCTGTGGGTGGTCGCCGGGTCCCTCATCGTCGGCAGTGGCGTCATGTGGGCGGCGGACCAGATGGGCCGGCACAAGCGCGGTGAGGACGACACCAGCTTCAAGGACGCGATGCTCGTCGGCTCCTCGCAGATCCTCGCCCTGCTCTTCCCCGGCTTCTCCCGCTCCGGCGCGACCATGTCCACCGCGCTCATCCTCGACCTCGACCGGGTGGCGGCCACGCGTCTGTCCTTCTTCCTCGGCATTCCGGCGCTGACCGGTGCCGGTCTGTACGAGCTGAAGGACGCGCTCGGCACCGGTGTCGGCGCCGCGCCCCTCGCCGTCGGGACCGTCGTGTCGTTCGTCGTCGCGTACGGATCGATCGCCTGGCTCCTGAAGTTCGTGGCCAAGCACTCCTTCAACGCCTTCGTGATCTACCGGATCGTGATCGGCGTCCTGCTCTTCGGCCTGCTCGGCGCGGACGTCATCAGCTGATCCCTGCGGACTCCCCGGGGGAGGCGGGCCCATGGGCCCCCTCCCCCTTCTTCATGTCCGCATCCGGCCCCGCGGGCTCAGAGGTCGGCCTCCTCGCCCAGGTACTGCCCGGCGAACGCCTTCGCCGCCTGCTCGGACCCCAGCAGCCGGCGCAGCCGTGCGGAGGCCGTACCGGCGCGGAAGCGGTCGCCGGAGGACGCGCCGTGGAGGACGTCCGACAGCCACTGGGAGAACTCCTGGTACTGCCAGACCCGCCGCAGACAGGCCTCCGAGTAGCCGGCGAGTCCGCCGTCGTCGCCCCGGTAGTGGCCGCACAGCGCGTCGGCGAGAAGCAGCGCGTCGTTGATGGCGAGGTTCATGCCCTTCGCCGCGATGGGCGCGACGAGGTGCGCCGCGTCACCCGCCAGGTACAGCCGGCCGTACGCCATGGGCTCCACGACGTAGTTGTGCATGTCCAGGACGACCTTCTCGACGAGCGGCCCTTCGGTCAGCCGCGGGGCGCCGGCGGCGGCGAGCCGGGTGTGCAGTTCGTCCCACACACGGGTGTGCGGCCAGTTCTCCGCGTCGTCGCCGGGCGGTACCTGGAGGTAGTAGCGGGTGGTCCGGGGGCCCCGCGCCATGTGGGCGCCGAACCCGCGCTCGTGGATGCCGAAGACCACCCCGTCCGCCGAGGGCGGCGCCTCGGCGAGCAGGGCGAGCCAGGCGACGCCGAGGTCATGGCGCGTCATGACGGTCCGGCCCTCGGGTATCGCGGCCCGGGTCACGCCGCGCGCGCCGTCGCAGCCGGCGACGAAGTCGCAGGTGATGTGGTGCCGGGCACCGCTGCGCGGGTCGGTGAACGACACGGCGGGCCGCTCTCCGGCCACGTCGTGCAGGCGTACGTCGCGCACGCCGAAGCGTATGTGCCTGCCCGCCCGGTCCGCGTAGGCGGCGAGCAGGTCGGTGACCAACAGCGGCTGCGGATAGACGAAGTGGCGTCGGCCCGACAGTTCGGCCGTCTCCACCACGTGCCGGCGCCCGTCGAAGCGGAACTCGAACTCCCCCTGGGTTTCGGCACGTTCGAGCAGCCGGTCGGCGAGCCCATGGGCGGCGAGGGCCCGGACGGCCCACTCCTCCAGGAATCCGGCGCGCGGCCGGCGCTCGATGAACTCCCTGCTCTCCGCCTCCAGCACGATGCAGTCGACTCCGGCTCGGTGCAGCAGATTGGCCAGGACGAGCCCGGCGGGTCCGGCGCCGACGACGACCACGGAGGTGTGTGCGGGGGTGGAGGTGGGGCTGGACGCGGTGGAGGACACGTCGGGGTGTTCCCTTCGGGTGGGGCCGATGATCGCTGGCAGTATCGCGTGTCAGCCCAGTGTCCGGTCCAGGTTGAAGGCCGCGCTGATCAGGGCGAGGTGGGTGAAGGCCTGCGGGAAGTTGCCGTGTTGTTCGCCGGTGTGGCCGATCTCCTCGGCGTACAGGCCGAGATGGTTGGCGTAGGTGAGCATCTTCTCGAAGGCGAGCCGTGCCTCGTCCAGGCGTCCCGCACGGGTGAGGGCCTCGACGTACCAGAACGAGCAGATCGAGAACGTGCCCTCGGTGCCCTGGAGCCCGTCAGGGCTGGCCTGGGGGTCGTAGCGGTAGACGAGCGAGTCCGACACCAGCTCCTCGCCCAGCGCGTCGAGCGTGGAGAGCCACTTCGGGTCGATCGGCGAGATGAACTTCGCGAGCGGCATCATCAGCACGGACGCGTCGAGGACATGACCGCCGTCGTACTGGACGAACGCGTTCCGTTCGTCCGACCAGCCCGCGCCCATGATGCGGCGGTAGATCGCGTCGCGGGCACGCCCCCACCGCGGCATGTCGGCGGGCAGCCCGCGGCGCTGGGCCAGCCGCATGGCGCGCTCGATCGCCACCCAGCACATGAGCCGTGAGAAGAGGAAGGGCTTGCGGCCGCCGCGGGTCTCCCAGATGCCTTCGTCGGGCTGGTCCCAGTTGTCGCACACCCAGTCGACGAGGTCGATGACGCTGTCCCAGTGCGCGCTGGACAGCGGCCGCCCCCACTTGTCGTAGAGATACAGGGAGTCGATGAGCGCTCCGTAGATGTCCAGCTGAAGCTGGTCCACGGCGTTGTTGCCGACGCGTACGGGCGCCGAGCCCCGGTAGCCCTCCAGGTGGCGCATCTCCTGTTCGGGCAGTTCACGGCGCCCGTCGATGCCGTACATGATCTGGAGCGGGTTCTCCGTACGGGGCCGGTCCCCGGGGGCCATATGGACGTACTCGGTCAGGAAGTGTATGAACGACTCGGCCTCCGCGGTGAAGCCGAGCCGGAGCAGGGCGTAGACGCAGAAGGCGGCGTCACGGACCCAGACGTAGCGGTAGTCCCAGTTGCGCTCGCCGCCGATCTGCTCGGGCAGGCTGGTGGTCGGGGCGGCGATGATGGCGCCGGTCGGGGCGTAGGTGAGGAGCTTCAGCGTGAGTGCGGAGCGGTGCACCATCTCCCGCCAGCGCCCGCGGTAGCGGGACTGCGACAGCCAGCGCCGCCAGTAGCCGACGGTGGTGTTGAACTGCTTCTCCGCCTCGGCCACGGCGCAGAAGCGGGGTGCGACCTCGCCGCCCACCCGGTCCAGGGTGAAGACGGCGGCCTCACCCTCGTGCAGCTTGAACAGCGACCACACGTCGGGCCCGGCCACCTCGTACGGCACGGTGGAGGTCAGCGCGAGCCGCAGATCGGCCGATTCGAAGACGGCCTGGCCGTTGTCGGTATGCACGGTGTGCGGCTGCGTCCCGAAGGCGAACCGGGGAGCCACCCGGGCGCGGAAGGGCAGCGTTCCCCGTACGCAGATGACACGGCGGATCAGCCGGTGCCGGTCGGCCTCGCGGGAGTCGTCCGCGACCGGCATGAAGTCCTGGATCTCGCCCACGCCGTCGTCCGCGAAGAAGCGGGTGATCAGCACATTGGTGTCGGGGAAGTAGAACTGCTTGGTGCGTGCCGGCACGTCCGCCGCGAGCTCGAAGCAGCCGCCACGGTCCGCGTCGAGGATCGAGGCGAAGACGCTCGGGGCGTCGAAGCGCGGGCAGCAGTACCAGTCGATGGTGCCGTTCGTGCCCACCAGGGCGGCACTGCGCAGATCACCGATCAGACCGTGCTCGGCGATCGGCAGGTAGCGTGGGCTGGCGCCCGCTGTGGCCTCGCTCGTCACGTCGGCCTCCCGAGGCTGGGTGCATCGTCGGCCCCTCCTCCTTTCACGATACGGGGCAAGGGGGCAGCGGACCGACCGGGCAGGACGAGGCGAGGGGGCCGGAGCGAACCGGGCAGGACGAGGCGAGGAGGCGCAGGACCGACCGGGCCGCCGTCGCCGCACCCGGATTGTCAGTGGCGGCTGGAACGATCATCGCCATGACCGAAACCACGGGTACCGCCGCCACAGCCACGGACGATGCGGCCGCCGCGTCCTCCGACCGCACCACCGCCGCGATCGCCGACTACTGGGATGCCGCGGCGGCCGCCTTCGACGACGAACCGGACCACGGACTGCGCGCGGAGCCGACACGCGACGCCTGGGCCCGGCGCCTGTACTCCTGGCTGCCCTCGGGCCCGCTGGACGTGCTCGACGTCGGGTGCGGGACGGGGTCGCTGTCACTGCTGCTCGCGCGGGCCGGGCACCGGGTCACCGGCGTCGACCTCGCGCCGCGCATGGTCGAGCAGGCGCGCACGAAGCTGGCCGCCGCCGGTCTCGAGGCGCAGTTCCTCGTCGGGGACGCTGCGCGACCGCCGACCGCGGAGCGGAGTTTCGACGTCCTGCTGTCGCGGCACCTGGTGTGGACGCTGCCGGACCCGCAGGCCGCCCTGCGCGCATGGGCCGCGCGGCTGCGGCCGGGCGGCCGGCTGGTGCTGGTCGAGGGGCGGTGGCGCGAGTCGGGGCAGAGCGGTGTGCCCTACGTGGCGGGAGCGGAGTCGCTGCCGTGGCACCTGGGCATCACCGCCCAGGACCTGGCCGCCGCCGTGGCCCCGCTCGTCGCCGAGCTGCGCATCGAACCGCTCGACGGCGACCCGCACTTGTGGGGCGGACCGGTGAGCGACGAGAGGTATGCGCTCGTCGCCCGGGTGTGATCACCGGGCGGAGCGGACCGTCCGGCCCCGCCCGCCCTTCAGCATCGGCCCGCGAAGCCGCACTGTCACCACGGGCCCGCAGGATCACGCTTTCACCGTCGGCCCGCGCCCGGGCCGACGGGACAGCGTGCGGGTCCCGGCCGGCGCCGGCGACGGGGCCGTTCGGTGACGGGCGGCGCGCTGCCGATGGGCGGCGGCTATTCCTCGCGCTCGGCTTCGGCTTGCGCCCGCTGGGCGTCCAGGTCCTTCTGAGCCGCCTGATACAGCTCACGAACGAACTTCCGGGCCTTCTCGTCGTCCGCGTCCGGGTTGAGGTCCTTCAAGCGGGTGGCCCAGGAATCCAGGGATTCGGTCATCTCGGCCTCCAACTGCCTCTCACGGCAACGATACGCCCTCGGACCGGGGCGTGAGGGGCCCTGTACGGGGGCGCCGGCGGCCCGCCGGGCGGCCGCACGATGTGCCGCGGGCCTCGGCTGGATACGATCGGAACTCCGGGCGGGGAACGCCCGCCGCCGCAGCCGGAGAGGCCACAGCTGCCCCTGCGATGGGCACCGCGGGCGGGGATACACCGCGGTCGGGGCGCACCGCGGGACCAGGACTCACCGAAGGACGAGGACTCACCGAAGGCAGGGGGACGGACTCCGGGCGGGGCGTCGGAACGCGAGGTGCGCGGACATGGTGGCCAAGCTCGTATCGGTCAATGTGGGACTGCCCAAGGACGTCGTCTGGCACGGGAGGACCGTGCACACGGGGATCTGGAAGAGCCCCGTCAGCGGTCCCCGGATGGTACGGCGGCTGAACATCGACGGGGACGGGCAGGGCGACCTGGCGGGGCACGGCGGTGAGATGCGCGCCGTCATGGTCTACCAGCTCGACTCCTACCGCTACTGGCAGCAGGAGCTGGGCCGCGACGACTTCGTGGCCGGCCAGTTCGGGGAGAACTTCACCGTGGAAGGGCTCGCCGACGACGAGGTGTGCGTCGGCGACCGCTACCGGATCGGGGAGGCGGTCTTCGAGGTGTCCCAGCCCCGGGTCACCTGCTACCGGGTGGGACTGCGGATGGACGAGCCCCGGATGCCGGCGCTGCTGGTCTCCCACCGGCGCCCGGGCTTCTACTTCCGGGTGATCACCGAGGGCGAGGTGGAGGCCGGGCAGGACATCGTCAAGATCGCGGACGGGCCGGGCCGGATGACGGTCGCCGAGATCGACGGGCTGCTGTACCTGCCAGGACATCCGCAGGACCGGCTCGAGAGGGCGCTGCGCATCCAGGCGCTCAGCCCCGGGTGGCGGGACTCGTTCCGGGCGCTGCTCGCCCAGGCCGGCGGCGGGCCCGACGGCGGGGCCGCGGGGAACGCCGGCCTGAGCGCCGCGGGCGCGGGCCCGCGTCCCGCGTGGGACGGCTTCCGCCCGCTGACCGTGGCCAGGGTCGACACGGAGAGCCAGGGCATCCGTTCCCTGTGGCTGGCGGCACCCGACGGAGCGCCGCTGCCGGCGGCCGCCCCGGGCCAGTACCTCACCGTACGGCTGGAGCCCGACGAGGACGGGCCGGCGCTGGTGCGCAGCTACTCCCTGTCCGGGCGTCCGGGTGCGGACCAGTACCGCATCAGCGTCAAACAGGAGCCGCACGGCACGGTCAGCACGCGGATCCACACCCGGGTGCGGGCCGGCGACACGCTCCAGGCCGCCGCCCCACGCGGCACCTTCACCCTGGCCGCGGGCACCGGCGCCGTGATCCTGGCGTCGGCGGGCGTGGGCGCGACGCCGGTCCTGGCGATGCTGCAGGCCCTCGCCGACGCCCGCTCGGACCGGGAGGTGTGGTGGCTGCACGGCGCCCGTGACGGTGAGCACCACCCGTTCGCCGAGGAGAGCGGGCGGCTGCTGGAACAGTTGCCCCACGCCCGGTCCCGCATCTGCTACAGCCACCCCGGCGCCGACGACCGCAGGGGAATCGACTACACCGACTCGGGCCATCTGACGGCCGGAATCGTCGGGCGCATCGCGCTGCCGACGGACGCCGACGCCTACCTGTGCGGTCCCGTGGCGTTCATGAGCGACCTCACCGACGCCCTCACCGGGCACGGTATGGACCCGCGGCGGATCCATACGGAGGTCTTCGGCGCCGGTCCCGCGATCACTCCGGGCATCGCACCGGCCGCGGCCCGCCCCCCGCACGCACCCACGGGTGCCGCGGGCACCGGTCCCGAGGTGTCGTTCGCCCGCAGCGGTCTCGCGGTCCGCTGGAAGCCCGAGTACCGGACGCTGTTGGAGATGGCGGAGGCCTGCGACGTCCCCGTGCGCTGGTCCTGCCGCACCGGAGTCTGTCACACCTGTGAGACCGCCCTGCTCGCGGGTGCCGTCGACTACGACCCGGACCCCGTGGAGCCCCCCGCGTCGGGCAACGCCCTGATCTGCTGTGCCAGGCCCCGGCAGGACGTCGCCCTCGACCTCTGAGCCACGACGTCCGGCGCGACGGAGCCGGCCCCTTTCCCCTGACATCACGTCACTTCGGGTGGGGAGGAAGCGAATCACGCAGGCCGCCCGCGGTCCGGCGACATCCGACCGCATGGTCGGTGGCCGGCCTCCGAGCGGGCCGGTTACGCATTCAAGTCGGGAACCCTTGATCCCATTACCATCTCGTTAGGGATTCATTCCTTGACGACGGCAGGCCTCCCGGGTTGGCTCTCAGCACCTTGGTTGCGACGTTGCGACCAGGTCAGGGAGGTACACAGAAGTGAAAAACCGTATGCTTGGCGCTGGCGCCACGACCGCAGTGTGTGCGCTGACTTTCTCGCTCACCGCATGCGGAGGTCTGCTGGGCTCGGATGACGGCGGAAAGGCGAGAAAGACCACGGGTGACGCGGTCAGAATCGGCCTGCTTCTGCCGGAGAGAGAAGCGGAACGTTACGAGAAGTTCGACCGGCCCATCATCGAGAAGCACATCAAGGAGCTGACCCACGGCAAGGCGACGGTCGACTATGCGAACGCCGAACAGGACGCCGCAAAGCAGAGCGCCCAGCTCGGCCAGATGGTCGCCGACAAGGTCGACACGGTGCTCCTCGACGCCGTCGACGCGAAGGGGATCGCACCGGCCGTCAAGAAGGCCAAGGAAGCGGGCGTGCATGTGATCGCCTACGACCGCCTCGCCGAAGGCCCCGTCGACGGATACGTCACCTTCGACAGCGATCTTGTCGGCCAGGTCCAGGGCCAGGCACTGCTGGAAGCCCTCGGCGACCGCGCGAAGCCGACCACCAAGATCGTCATGATGAACGGGTCGCCGACGGACCCGAACGCCGCGATATTCAAGCGCGGCGCCCTTTCCGAGCTCCAGAACAACGTCGACATCGCCAAGTCGTACGACACCACGGACTGGAAGCCGGAGAACGCCCGCGCGAATATGCAGGACGCGATCAGCGCACTCGGTGCGCGGAACATCGCGGGCGTGTACTCGGCCAACGACGGAATGGCGGGCGGTGTGATCGCCGCTCTCAAGGCCGCGGGCCTCACCACGCTCCCCCCGGTCACCGGTCAGGACTCGGACCTGCCCGCGGTGCAGCGCATCGTGTCGGGCGAGCAGTACATGAGCGTCTACAAGCCCTATCCGGACGAGGCGGAGAGCGCCGCCGAGATGGCGGTCCAGATCTCGCAGGGCCACATGATCGAATACGAGTCGCTGGCCCTCGACAAGTCCGACAACGCCAGCACGAAGAGCATCCCCACCCACCTGGTTCAGGTCCGCCCGCTGACGCAGAAGTCCATCAGGTCGACGGTCATCAGGGACGGCATTTACACGGTCCGGGAAATCTGCACGCCCAAGTACCTGGCCGCCTGCAAGCAGCTGGGCCTGAAGGGCTGAGCCGGGGCCGAACCCCGCGCACCGGGGCCGGCGCGGCCGTGAACGGGGGGGGACGGTGCGCCTTCCGCGGCGCCCCGGCGGCGCCGCACCATCCGGGCCGGTACAGGCCGCAGGCCGAGGACCTCAAGGGGGTGGTCCTCGGCCTGCGGCAGGCGCGGGAAGGTCGTGACGGCCCTGGCGTCACTTCCTTCCCGCGGCTCGGTGACCGGGGCTAACGGCCTCGGAAGCCGCCCCACGACTCGGTGTCGATGGTCCAGCCCCGGTTGTCGCGGAGGGTGGCGGTGTCACGGCTGTCCCACACGGCGTGGCGCTTGTCCATGAAGACATCGCGGTAGGTGTCACGGCCCGTGCCGGTGTGGACCCGGACGGAGGCACCGCCTTCGAGGCGGAAGTAGCCGAAGCGGTACGAGTTGCCGTCGCGGTCACTGAGGGTGTAGCCGTTCAGGTTGACGGTCTGCCGCCCCTGGTTCCGCACCTCGATCCATTCGGAGTTCAGGCTGCGGTTCGTCAGGCCCAGGCCGTAGCCCGGCTGGACGCTGCCGATCACCACGGAGGGGTAGCGGTCCCGCCCGTGGTCGTTGCCCCAGCGGTCGCCGTGGTCCCGGCCGTCACGGTCCCAGCCGTCACGGTCGTCGCCGTGACGGTCCCAGCCGTCACGGTCGTCGCCGTGACGGTCATCGCCGTGCCGGTCGCCGCGGTCGCTGATGTGGCGGTCGCCGCGGTCGTGGTCGTGTCCGTCGGCGAGCGCCGGCAGGGCCGCCGCGCCGACGAGGGCACCGGCCGCCAGGCAGGTGGCGACCAGACGGGCGGTGGTACGAGAAGCAGACATGGAGCTGTCCCCTCAAGTGTGTGCACACCGGCCCGGATCAGGGCCTCCGTGTGCGATCGGGTTCCCGGCTCGGTGCCGAGGGCCACACTGTGGCCCGTCTCCGCCACGCCACCCGACAGAACGGATTCGTGTTACAAAACACGGACATATCCGTAACCCTCCCTTGTACCGGCCATCGAACCGGGAGCGGCTCGCACCCGAGGTCGCACCCACAGCGCCTGGCCCCGCCCCGCCCGCCGGGAAGCGGACTGCCGGCCCACGGCCCCAAGCCCCGGTGACGCGGCGGGGGTCCAGCCGGAGTCGTTGATTTCGTAACGACACGGATGACTCCGTTCGGGCGACCCGCCACCTCGTGTCGTTCGGCGGCACATAACGCTCCATCTCATGAGATCCCGGGCCATAGTGGGCACATCACCGCAGTGGCCGTGGCAGCGGGCCGCCGAAGCACGGGAGATGCGATGCCGAAGTATCTGATCGAGGCCACCTACACCGCCGAAGGCGCGAAAGGGCTGGTCGCAGAGGGCGGGACCGGTCGGCGGGCCGCCGTTGAACGGGTCCTGCGCTCCTGCGGCGGCTCGCTGGAGGCGATGTACTTCGCCTACGGGGACACGGACTTGTACTGCATCGTCGACTTTCCCGACCACGTGTCGATGGCCGCCGTCGCCATGACGGTCCGGGCCTCCGGGGCGCTCCAGTCCAGGACCGTCCCGTTGCTGTCCGTCGACGACATCGACGAGGCGGCGAAGAAGAAGATCGACTTCCGCCCGCCGGGCAGCTGAGGCCGGGCCCGCGGCCGCTGCGGGGACTTCTCACGGGGAATCGGCTTCGTGACGGGCGCTCAGGGCGCCGCCGGAGCCATACCCGTGGGCCGGAGGCACATGGGCGGACGGCGGACGGTGGCCGAGCACCCCGCGGGCCACTGTCCGGCCGCGGCCCCTGCGCGGCACACCACCAGCGCGACGCGGCGCGGCGCCGTCACGAGGATCGCGCCCCGTGGTCCCCCACGACCGCTGCCACCCGGCCGACGTCGGGGTGGCCCCCCGCGCCCACCGTCACCCGGGCAGCGTCTGGGTGATCCGCCACAACCGCCGGGGCAGCGCACCCTCCTCGAAGGAGTGCAGCTCGTTCAGCACCCAGCCGTCCGCCAAGGTGTCGACCAGGTCGCGGGTGAAGAAGTGGACGGCGAAGCCACCGTGTTCGTGGATGTCGTCGCCGTGGGCGGTGCCGGTGCCGTAGTGGGCGTCGCCGACGTGGCGCACGGTGTACACGAACACGCCGCCGGGGCGCAGTACCCGGCGGACCTCACCGACCAGGGCCCGGATCTCCTCCGTGGACAGGGCCATGCACAGCAGCATGTGCGCGAACACCCCGTCCACGGACCCGTCGGGCCACGGAAGCGGCGCGCGCACGTCGTGCACGAGAGTCGTCACACGCCGGTCGACAGCCTGGTCCCGTGCGGCGCCGCGCAGCTGGTCGAGCGCGACCGAGCTGAAGTCGGCGGCGCACACGGCGAAGCCCTCGCGGGCGAAGTACAGGGTGTCGCGGCCGTGTCCGGCACCGAGTTCCAGGACTTCCCGCACCCCTGCGGCCCGGAACACCCCGACCGCGTGGACGGCCGGGTCGGAGGGCCGCCCACCGTACATCCCGGGATGTTCGATGTACGTCTCCTGCCAGTGCCGGCGCTGTTCCTCCGCCAGCTCCTGCCGATCGTCCGCCACGCCGTTCAGCTCCCCTTCACCCCGTCGGTCACCGCCAGCGTAGGCCCGGTACCCCATGTGCCAGGTCCGTCCGATGCGCTCGACACCCCTGCTCACGGAGCCGGCGGCCGGAGGCCCTGCGGTAAGCTGATCGTCTGCGGCGATCTTCTCGAATCGCCGCGCGGCGGTGGGGCCCGCCGTAACCGAACCGCGGCAAGGATGCCGACAACGGTCCCTACTTGCGAACGAGCGCGTCCCTGCGGATGCCCGCGAGTAGGGAGAGGTGTGTTCATGGGAGCCCGACGGTCATCCGTGGTGGAGGGGTCCGCCGCATCCGGCGTCCCCCGCTCCGGATCGGTGCTGCGGCGTGTTCCGGGACGCGGACAGGGGCCGGTCGTCGGCATGGTGGCGCTCGGCGGTGTGATCGGGGCGTCGGCGCGCTACGGAGCGGCGCTGCTGTGGCCCAGCGGCCCGAGTGCCTTTCCCTGGACGACGCTGCTGGTCAACACCGTCGGCTGTGCGGTGATCGGTGTGTTCATGGTGCTGATCACGGAGCTGTGGGCGGCACACCGGCTGGTGCGGCCGTTCTTCGGCACCGGAGTGCTGGGCGGGTTCACGACGTTCTCGACGTACGCCGTGGACGTCCAGCGGCTGGTGAGCGCGGGCCAGGCCGTGATGGGGCTGGTCTATCTCGTGTCGACGATGGTGGCGGCGCTCGCCGCCGTGTGGGCCGCGGCGGCGATGACGCGCCGCGTGATCGGATGGAGGTCGGCGCGATGACGAGGCTGACGGAACGTGCCCTGCGGGTCACGGTGTTCATCGGCGAGAGCGACACCTGGCACCACAAGCCGCTGTTCGCCGAGATCGTGCACCGGGCGCACAAGGCGGGTCTGGCCGGTGCGAGCGTGTTCCGCGGTGTGGAGGGCTTCGGCGCGTCGTCGCGTGTCCACACACAGCGTCTGCTGTCCCTGAGCGAGGACCTTCCGGTGGCGATCGTGATCGTCGACGCCGAGGACCGGGTCCGGGCGTTCCTGCCGCAGTTGGACGAACTGGTCACCGAAGGGCTGGTCACCCTCGACGAGGTCGAGGTGATCCGGTACGCGGGACGCGAGGGGGGCGAACGGTGAACTGGCTGCTGGTGATGGCCGGGGCGGTGGTCGGGGCGCCGCTGCGCTATCTGACCGACCGTGCGGTGCAGAGCCGTCACGACACGGTCTTCCCCTGGGGCACGTTCGCGGTGAACGTCGTGGGCTGTCTGGTACTGGGGCTGGTGACCGGCGCGGTGACCGCCGGTGCCGCCTCCTCGCAGGTGCAGCTGCTGCTGGGCACGGGTCTGTGCGGGGCGCTCACCACGTACTCCACCTTCTCGTACGAGACGTTGCGCCTGGTCGAGGACGGTGCGGGGCTGTTCGCCGCGGCCAACGCGGTCGGGAGTGCCGCGGCCGGTCTGGGCGCGGCCTTCACCGGTGCGGTGCTGGCCCAGGCGGTTTGGGGGTGAACGGAGGCCCGGCCGGATCCGCCGCCGAGGACCCGCTGAGAGCTGTCGGGGCCGGGATGCGGCCGTGGCGGTTCGTGGTCTGGTTCGGCACGGTGAGCCTGCTGGCCGACTGCGTCTACGAGGGCGCCCGGTCCATCACCGGCCCCCTGCTGGCCTCACTCGGTGCGTCGGCGGTACTGATCGGGACGGTGACCGGAGCGGGGGAAGCCGCAGCGCTGGGGCTCAGGCTGGTCTCCGGTCCGCTCGCCGACCGCACCGGACGGTTCTGGGGCCTGACGATCGCCGGGTACGCGCTGACCGTGGTCACCGTGCCGGTACTGGGCCTGACGAGCAGCCTGTGGGTGGCGTGCACCCTGGTGATCGGGGAGCGCGTCGGCAAGGCGGTGCGCAGTCCCGCAAAGGACACCATGCTGTCGCATGCCGCGTCGGCGACCGGACGCGGCCGGGGCTTCGCCGTGCACGAGGCGCTGGACCAGGTCGGAGCGCTGATCGGGCCGCTGGCCGTCGCCGGGATGCTCGCGCTGACCGGCGGCGACTACGGCCCGGCGCTGGGCGTGCTGGCCGCGCCGGGGGCGGCGGTGCTGGCGCTGCTCGTGCGGCTGCGGGCCGCGGTGCCGAATCCGGCGGCGTACGAGCAGGTCCCGGCGCCCTCCGAGGCGGGCGAGCCGGGCGGCGCGGGACGGCTCCCGGGGGCCTTCTGGACGTACGCGGCGTTCACGGCGGCCACCACGACCGGCTTCACGACCTTCGGCGTGCTCTCCTACCACCTCGTGGAGCGGCATCTGCTGCCGACGGCGGCAGTGCCCCTGGTGTACGCGGGCGCCATGTTCGTGGATGCACTGGCCGCGCTGGCGACCGGCTGGATGTACGACCGCGTCGGCGCGCGCGTCCTGGTGGTCCTGCCGCTGCTGGCCGCGGCGGTGCCGGCGCCGGCGTTCGCCGACACGGTCGGTGCGGCCGTGGCGGGCTCGCTGGTGTGGGGTGCGGCGCTCGGCGTGCAGGAGTCGACGCTGCGCGCGGTGGTCGCGGACCTGGTGCCCATGGGCCGGCGGGCGACCGCGTACGGGGTGTTCGCGGGCGTGGTCGGCGCGGCGAGCCTGGTCGGGGGTGCGCTGACGGGCGCCCTGTACGGGTACTCGATTCCGCTGCTGATCGCGGTGGTCGTGGTGATCCAGGTCCTCGCGCTGGTGCTGCTCGCCGTCACGGGCGCTCTGCGCGGCCGGAGTTCAGTCCGCTGACGCGGCCCGCTTCCGCGACGCCTCGATCTCGGCGTACGCCTGGTCGCGGTTCTCCCAGTGGGAGCCCTCGACGGACTTGCCGGGCTCCAGGTCCTTGTACACCTCGAAGAAGTGGGTGATCTCCAGCCGGTCGAACTTCGGTACGTCGCCGATGTCCTGGTACTCCCCGTAGCGCGGGTCGTGCGCGGGCACGCACAGGACCTTCTCGTCGGGACCCTTCTCGTCGCGCATCACGAACATGCCGATGGCGCGGCACTCGATGACACAGCCGGGGAAGGTCGGGTCGCCGACCAGTACAAGCGCGTCCAGCGGGTCTCCGTCCCCTCCCAGGGTGCCGTCGACGTAGCCGTAGTCGGCCGGGTACTGGGTGGCGGTGAACAGCATCCGGTCCAGCCGGATGCGGCCGCTCTCGTGGTCCATTTCGTACTTGTTGCGGGAGCCTTGCGGGATCTCCACGATCACGTCGAACTCCACGGCGTCCTCCTTGCCTCACCGGGTGTCCACGCCGCCCCTCCCCGGCGGCCGGCCGGTGCACGGCCCCCGTTCCGCCCGCCGTCGGCGGCGCTGCGGTGACCTGCGCTGCCGCGTACGCCTCCAGTGTGCTCCGCCGGACAGGTCGCGGCAGATCGTGTGCCGGCGGGCGGGTCGCCGCCCCCGGTGCCGCCCGCCACGCCCTCCGTACGGGCACGGGTGTGCTCCGGTTTCAGATGGTCCGGACCTGCTCGTTCCGAAACAACCGTTGACAGCAACATCGAACAGAACTGAACATCGCGGCAGAGGGGTGGTCCGGGCGAGTACTTGGGGCGGACCGCGATGTCCACACTGCGTCAGGACACGATCCTGCGTGCCGTGCGCCGCAGCGGCTCGGTCCGTGCGGCCGAGATGGCCGCGGAGCTCGGGGTGCCGGCGATGACCGTGCGACGGGACATCAACGCACTGGCGCGACGGGGAGCGGTCACCCGTGTCCACGGCGGTGCGACACTGCCCCGCCCCACCGAGCGGACACCCGCCCCGGCACCGGCCGCGCCGAGGGGGAGCCGGCCGACGGCCCTGGGATGGTCGTACCCGCCATGACGCACTACTACCGGCAGGTCGTCCAGGGCGCGTAGACGATGGCGGCCTGGGCAGCTCCGGGCCGCTCTCCGCGTCCGCGGCCCCGCCGAGCGGTGACTGCACCGTGACCCGAGGCGCCACCGCCGCCGTCCCGGTGACGATCACCAACACCTCCGGCTCCACCACCGCCGCGACACGGATGCAGACGATCGGCGGCCAGGCGCCGGGAGACCACGGCTACGACACCACCTGGCAGTACTGGGACGTTCCGGCCCTGGCCCCGGGCGCGGCCTTCAGGACGGCCCTGTATCTGCAGATCGACGCGGACCAGGACGACAGCACCGTGCCGCTGCGTCTCGGGACGGGCATCAGCGACACCCGGTGGGCCCTCGTGGTCATGTGACGCACCGCCGGATACACGCGGTGCCCGACCGGAGCCGTCTCCGGTCGGGCACCGCTTCCCCGCCGGGGACGCCCGGGCGGTCGGGCACCGGGGCCGTGCCGTCCCCCTTTGGCCGAAACACTCGACGAACCCCCCGTCGGCACCGGTCCGTTCCGGCCGGTGACGGGCCCCACCCGTCGACGGGCTCGTGGCGTACCGGATGATGCAGAGCGTGTCACTCAACTCCCAGGCCCACGCAATGAAACGTACGGTCGCCCGTGCGGCGGACCGGCCCTGCTCGCTGATCGTGTGCCGCGGCTGCTGCTGCGGCAACTCCCTCAAGCATCCCGGCACCGACCACGCCCGGCAGCTGGAGCGGCTGCGGACGGGCGCCGCGGACTCCGCAGGCCGCTTCACCGTCCGTACGACGGACTGTCTCGGCCCGTGCGACCAGGCCAACGTCGTGGTCGTGCAGCCGTCCTCCGCGGGGCGCCGCGCCGGCGGCCGCCCCACCTGGATCGGTTTCGCACTCGACGACGCGGCGACGGACGACCTGGTGCGCTGGGCGACCGCGGGCGGCCCCGGTGTCGCCGAGCCGCCCGTCGCACTGGAGTTGCAGTTCGTCCGGGCGCCGCGCGGGGCCCGAGCCCGGGCCCGCCGCTGACCCTCGGGACCCCGCGTCGCACACCGGGTGCGCAACGCTGCGGGCCGGTTCACCGTGCGGGCCGGTGGCTCAGCGCGGGTGCCCCGGCCCTTTCGCCGTGTCGTCAGGCGGGCAGTTCCGCCAGCAGCCTGCGGTCCCGCGGGGCCGACGCACGGTCCAGGCGGGCGGCGAGCAGATGCCGTGCCGCCTCGCAGCGACCGGAGGCGACGAGGGCGTAGAGCAGCGTCTCCTCGACGACTTCGCGCTGGGCCGCGCTGCCGCCGACCGTGCGCAGCACGGGCAGCAGTGCGTCGAGTCCGCGGGCCGCGTCGTGGAAGCGCTCCTCGACGAGGGCCGCGAACGCCTCGCAGAGGGGGACGATCACCTGGCGCTGCACGGGGTCGGCGCCCGCGGCGTGGTCGCGGAGCCTGCGCAGCGCCGGGAGGTCCCCCGCGGCACAGAGCGCGACCGCGGAGTGCAGGGCCGTGAACGCGGTGGCGGGCCGCTCCAGGACGTCGCGCGCGACCGCGTCCAGCACGTCGGCCACCGGCATCCGGCCCGGCCAGTTGTCGCTGATCCGGGCGCGCCACAGCAGGGATCCGGAGTCGACGAGGGCGCGTACCCCGGTGACGCGCCCGGGTGCGAGCTGGCTGAACCAGCGTCTGCGTACGGCGGCGGGGTCGTCCAGGGCCAGTTCGTGCAGCGCGATGTGCCAGGAGAAGTGCGCCCGGTGGACGACGCCCCTGCCCTGGCCCGACACCCAGCCGTCGAGCCAGTCGCGGCCCGCTTCGTGGGCGCCCGACTCGTAGTGGACGTGGGCGAGGGCGTGCACCGCGTGCCCGGAGGCCGGCTCCGCGCCGAGTGCGCGGTGGGCCAGCTCCCCGGCCTCGTGGAGGCGGCCCTGTTCCTGGCGCAGGAACGCCAGCAGCGAGGTGTGGAACCAGTGTCCGTCGTACGCGGGCGAGGTGCGCTCCACCAGGCGCAGCGCGTAGTCGTCGTCGAGGTCGTTGACACCGGAGAAGGCGATGGTGGGGACGGCGGCGGACAGCGCGAGGGCGTCGGCGGGGTGGGCGTCGAGATGGCGCAGCAGGGCGCGGTCGCCGTCGTCGCCGTGCACGCGGCGGGTGATGACCTCCACGAAGGAGCGTTCGCGTTCGTCGGCCCGTTCGCGTGCCGACCGCTGCGCGTCGGCGAGTGCGCGGGGTACGTCGACGTCGGCGGCGCACTCGTGCCCGAGCAGGGCGAGGGCGGCGTGGCCGAGTGCGAACCCGGGGTCGAGGGTGACGGCGCGCCGGAAGGCGTGCTCGGCTCCGGCACGGACCTTCAGGACGCGGTCGAGGCCGGTGCGGTACGCGGCGGCGGCGTCGGCGTGCGTGGACAGGGCGAGCCCGTGCAGGTCGACGGGCCTGCGGCGGGCCCGGCCCGGGGTGCGCGGGGGCCGGCTGATGGGCGCGAGCAGTTCCTGGGCCAGGGCCGCGGCCTGGACGCGGATCTCGGGGATGGCGGTGGTCTCCCACAGTTCGCCGCGACGCGGGGCACCGAGGGTGAACAGCGCCCGGTGGGTGCGTCCCTCGGTGTCGGTCAGGCGCCCGTCGCTGGTGGCTACGCCCATGCCGAGGGGGCCGGGGGCCGCGGCACCCGAGGCGAGCAGGGACTGCCACAGGGCATCGGCGGTGTCCGCCAGGCGCAGGCCGGGGCCGGTGCAGTCGATCACCCAGTCGGCGTGCAGTTCCCGTCCGTCGGAGAGCGTGACGGTGAGGGTGCCGTCGTCCCGGGCCACCGCGTCGACGACCCGGCCGGTGTGGACACGCAGCCGGCGCGCGGTGCGCGCGCGGGACACCGACTCGGCGGTGGCGGGGGCCATACGGTGGCGGTGCGTGTTCCACAGGGCGCCCTCACGCTCCAGGAACGAGGCCCGCTCCTCGGGGGTGAGGCTGCGCCACAGGTGCGCGGTGTGCGGACGCAGGCTGTCCAGGGCGGGGCGCCAGTCGCCCCGGGTACGGAGGGTCCTGCTGATGTGCCGGTAGACGACCCGGCGCAGTCCGGACAGGGACTGTCCGTCGAGGCCTTCGGGGCTCGCGACCGCGTCGGCGGGGGCGAGTGCGTGCGGCTGCGGGAGCAGGCCGTTGCGGGAGACGGCGTGCAGCGTGCGTCCGGCGTGGTCGAGGGTGAGCGCGAGGTCGACGGCGGTCAGCCCGGTGCCGACGAGGACGATGTCGGCGGCGGTCTCCGCGAGCGGGCGGTCCAGGGCGCCCACGGCCCAGGGGCCGGCGATGAAGCGGTCGGAGGTGCGCAGTGCGGGCGGGGCCCAGGCGCTCCGAGCGGCGGTGGGTCCGGTGGCGAGGACGACGGCGTCGGCCGTGAGGTGTTGTCCGTCCGCGAGGTGCAGGTCGATCCGGCCGTCCGGGGAGTCCGCGCAGCCCACCGCGCGGGTGCGCAGACGGCGCACGGTGACCGTGCCGTGGGCGCGTGTGATGGCCTGTCCGAGGGTGTCGGCGAGATAGGACCCGTACCGGTAGCGGGTGGCGAAGTCGGCCGCGGAGACGGTGGGTTCGCCGTGGCGGCAGAGCCACCGGGTGAAGTGGCCCGGGTCGTCGGGGTAGCAGCTCATGCCGCCCGCGGGCACGTTGAGCCGGTGGCGCGGATCGCGTGTGGCGTAGGCGATGCCCCGTCCGGCCTCCGGCGCCGGGTCGATCAGGACCAGGTCGAACGGTGCCCTGCGGCGGGCCGCCGTCTCGCAGAGCTGCACCGCGGTCAGGGTGCCGGCCGCGCCCGCTCCGACGACGGCGACGGTGTGCCGCTTGTGGGCTGGAATCACGGACTCCTCCGGCGGGGTCGGGTCGGCGGATGGCACGGTGTTCCTACTGTGGTCACAGCCCTGGTGCCGCGGACAACCGCTCATTCCGGCCGTCCGCGGATGCGGCTTCGGGAGTGTCAGCCCTGTGATATCGGGTTCAACGAATCGGGTGTGCGGTGCTGCGGCTGCGGCTCCCGGGCGGCGCGGTCCGTCGCCGTTGCGGGCCATGGCCGCGTCGGGCGCGTCGCACCCGTCGCCGAGCCGGTTCGATTCCTTCACGACATGAACTCCCTTTCCCTGTACGGGACTTTCTTTGCTTTAGCTCTTGACGACCGGAGTGACGGAGAGCACATTGAGCGCGCAGCCCCGTTGAGAGCGCTCTCACGACACCCGCATCCTTCGCTCCCGAAGAGGCCCCATGAGTGAATCCTCCGGAAGACGCCGCATGTGGCGGCTCCTCGTCGCCGTGCTCGGCACGCTCGGTCTGACCGCGGCGGCCGCCACCGCCGCCACCCTTCCCGCGAGCGCCTCCGCGCCGCCCCCGCCGTCGGGCTGGTCGAGGGTCTTCCTCGACGACTTCGACGGCGCGGCCGGATCCGGCGTCGACACGACCAACTGGCAGTACACGACCGGCACCAGCTATCCCGGCGGCCCCGCGGGCTTCGGCACCGGCGAGGTCGAGACCATGACGTCGAGCACCGACAACGTCGCGCTCGACGGCAGCGGCAATCTGCGCATCACGCCCCGGCGCGACGCCGCCGGGAACTGGACGTCGGGACGCATCGAGACCCGTCGTACGGACTTCCGGCCGCCCGCCGGCGGCACGTTGCGGGTCGAGGCCCGCCTCCAGATGCCGAACGTGACCGGCGCCGCCGCCAAGGGCTACTGGCCCGCGTTCTGGATGCTCGGCGCGCCGTTCCGCGGCAACTACTGGAACTGGCCGGGCATCGGTGAACTGGACATCATGGAGAACGTCCAGGGACTCAACAACGAGTGGGCCACCATGCACTGCGGCACCTCGCCCGGCGGGCCCTGCAACGAGACCACCGGCATCGGCGGCCAGAAGGCCTGCGACGGCACGACCTGCCAGGCCGGCTTCCACACCTACGCCGTGGAGTGGGACCGCTCCACCAGCCCCGAGGAGATGCGCTTCTCCCTCGACGGCACCACCTTCCACACCGTCAGGCAGAACCAGGTCGACGCCACCACCTGGGCCAACGCCACCGACCACGGGTACTTCCTCATCCTCAACGTCGCCATGGGAGGGGGCTTCCCCGCGGCGTTCGGCGGCGGTCCGGACGGCGGCACGGAGCCGGGCCATCCGCTGGTGGTCGACTACGTCCAGGTACTCCGGTCCTCCGGGGGCGACGGCGGCAGCACGCCCCCGCCGAATCCGGGCGGCCGGGACGCCTACTCCCCCATCCAGGCCGAGTCCTACGACGGCCAGGCGGGCGTCGGCACCGAGACGACCGCCGACACCGGCGGCGGCCAGGACATCGGCTCGCTCGCGAACGGCGACTGGACCCTGTACAAGGGCGTCGACTTCGGCTCCACGCCCGCCCGGCAGTTCTACGGCCGGGTCGCCAGCGGCGCCGCCGGAGGCGTCAGCGGACTGGTGGAGGTCCGCCTCGACAGCCGCAGCAGCACGCCCGTCGGCAGCTTCGCCGTGGCGGGCACCGGCGGCTGGCAGAACTGGCGGACGGTCCCTGCGAACATCACCGGCGTCACCGGCACGCACGACGTCTACCTGACCTTCAGCAGCGGCCAGCCCGCGGAGTTCGTGAATCTCAACTGGTTCGACTTCGGTCACTGACCCCGGCCCGGCACGCGTACGCCCGGTACGCGTGCCGGGTGCCCGGGACGGCGGACGACCGCCCGGGCGCGCCCCCGCCGGGCGGCGGCCCGCACGGTCGCGTCGTGGCCCTTTCGCCGCGCTCGCGTCACGGGCAGACCTCGGCCGGGGCACGGGACATCCCCGCCCGCAGATAGTCGGCGGTGACGGGCTCGGGCTCCTCCAGATGCGGTGTGGCGGCTCTCAGATTGGCCCGGTCGTAGCTGCGGATGGTCTGCCAGTGCGGGGTCAGATGGGCCGCGATCGAGCCGACCATCCGCGCGAGGGGACCGGTGTCGTCGGGGTCGAGACCCGGGTCCGGGCGGATGTCCAGCCAGGGCGCGTTCTCCAGCGCGAGGTGGATCAGTGCACCCACGTCGTAGTCGTGAGGGTGCGTCACGTGGAAGGTGCGCAGGGCGGACTCCCGGTGGTGCTCCGCCGCCTCGATCATCGCCCGTGCCGCCCAGGGGGCCTGGACCAGGTTCACCCGCGCGTCCTGCCGTCCGGGCACATGGACGGTCACCGGGCTGTCGCACAGCGGCCCCGAGCGCCCGGCGGCCTGCAGGAGTTGCTCGGGCTGCCGGGCGACGACCTCGACGCGACCGGCCAGCACGGACTGCCAGTGCCGTGGCACGCCCGGCGGGCTCGGCCGGTCCGTGACGAGGAGTCCGGGACGGAAGACGGCGGCGTGGCGGCCGCTGCGGCCGGCCCAGTCGCGTACCAGGCGTTCGGCCTCGAACTTCGACTCCTCGTACGGTGTCAGGAACCCCGCCGCATCGCTGAAGTCGTCCTCGTGGACCGTCCCCTGCCGCCGCCCGCCGGCCACGAAGGCCGTGCTCAGGTGGTGCACCGCGGTGTCGGGGCCCGACTCGTCGGCCAGTTCGAGGACGCGGGCGGTGCCGGTGACGTTGACCCTGCGGAGCTGTTCGCGCGGGCCGAAGGCCTGGGTCAGCGCGGCACAGTGCCAGATCTGCCGGGCCCGGCCGGCCAGGTTGCGGAACACCGCGCGCGGCAGCCCCAGGCCCGGGGCGTCGAGCCGGACGCGCACCGAGTGGACGTGCCGGGCGACATGCTCGCGGGGGACGGCGTCTCCGAGCACGGCGAGGGCGCGTGCCAGGCGGTCGGTGGTGGTGGCGGGGTCGTGGCCGACCAGGGCGGTGACGGGACCGGCCTCGCGGCGCAGCACTTCGGCCACGAGGTGCGCACCGACGAATCCGGTGGCACCGGTCATCACGATCACAGCAGCGCTCCGGGCGCCGGGGCCGACGATGCGTCAGCCGGCCCGGAAGCAGCGGAGAACCGCAGGTGGGGGGAGGTCATGGCCCGGCAGTATCGCAGCGCGGACGGGCCCCGCGACGCCGCCGCTCGGCTTGACGAGTGATTTCTCCCCGCGATGTACCCGCACGGGCGACCCGCGGGGCCCCGGCGCTCCCCTGCCCCGTCCCGGTCGGCCCGGTGGCGTCGGCCTGTTGGAAACGGTGCAGGGGTGCGATGACGCGCGGGCGGCCCTCCTGGGGGACGGGATGGTCCGAGGCCCGCCGCGGGGTGCCGGGACCCGAGCCGTGGTGAGCGATACGGCCTTCGGGGAGGAGCGGTCCGGGTTTGGCGGTAGCCCGGTGATCTCGGTACCGGTTCGGCGACTCGGGCTGTTTGGCCTGTTCAGCAGTCCTACGTTCCGGCTCGTGCCAGTTGATTTCCTGCCTGATGACCAGGTCTCCCGTTACGGCCGGTTCGCGGTGGCGCGGGCGTCACCGACGAGTCGGTGCTGTCCATGGCCCTGCACCTGCGCGAGCAGGAGATGAGCCTGCGCGACATCGCCAAACGCCTCGTCATCACCACCGGCACGAAGAAGGGCCAGCACCCCTCACCCGCCACCGTCATGCGCATGCTGCGTGAACACGACGAGCACACAACCGCTATGGAAACCGCCGGCTGACTCGCGGCCCAGCCCTTGACGCTGATTCCGCGAGATGAGTGATCACCTCGTGCCCGTCTTGGCTTGTGCGCCCACCAACTACCGGTAAGGCCCGTGGGGATGGGCGCCGCGCAAGAGGCCGGTGATCGTCACGGCGGGGGTTGAAAACACCCCCGTCAGGCTTCGGGCGGAGACGGCGCGGCATGGTCTCACCAGGGAATCGGCCCGTCCTCGGCCAGAAGGGCGCCCGTCGGGCCGTCCTCGCCCACAGTCGCCAGGTCAACCGCGACGGCCGCGCCCTCCTCCGCCGTGCGTATCCCGGTGTGGCGGTTGAGGTCGGTCGCGCAGTAGCCGGGACTCACCGCGTTGACCAGGATCCCTTCGGCGCGCAGTTCATTGGCGTAGAGCACGGTGATCGCGTTCAGCGCGCTCTTCGAGGTGCAGTAAGGGAGGAGAATCGAGGAGTAGGCGGACCACGGGCTGCCCGGGTCGGCCAGGTGGGTGAGGGAGCCGAGTTCGCTGGACATGTTGACGATGCGTGCGGCGGAGGAGCGGCGTAGCAGGGGGAGCATGGCGTGGGTCACCGCGATGACGCCGAACACGTTGGTCTCGTAGACCTGCCGGACGGTGGCGGCGGGGGTTTCACTCGGTTTTTGCGGTCCGGCGGCGATCGCGGCGTTGTTGACGAGGATGTCGAGGCGGCCGAACGTGGCGTCGATGTGCCTGGCGGCGGCCTGGACCGAGGTCTCGTCGGTGACGTCCAGCGGTACGAACCGTACGTCGGTGCCGTCGGCGCGAAGCTCCTCGACCGCCGTCTCGCCACGCTCGGCGTTGCGGGCGCCGATCAGCACCGTGATGCCGAGGGCTGCGAGCCTGCGCGCCGTTTCCTTGCCGATGCCCTTGTTCGCGCCGGTGATCAGAGCAGTCTTCTGCGAAGTCGTCATGGCACCCAGCCTCTCCTCACCCACGGGCGGCAGGGAAAGACCGGAAGACTCTGGATCTATAGTCCACAGATATGAGTGAGCTGGAGGTGCGGGAGCTGAGGTACTTCATCGCGGTCGCCGAGGAACTGAACTTCAGCCGGGCCGCGCAACGTCTGGGGATGGCGCAGCCCCCGCTGTCGAAGGCGATCGCTCAGATGGAGTCCCGGCTCGGTGTACGCCTGCTGGAGCGCACCACCCGGCAGGTGAGGCTGACCACCGCCGGTCAGGTGCTGCTCGACCAGGCCCGGATCGCGGTCGACGCGGTGCGCGCGGCGGCCCGGCGTGCACGCCGGGCCGGTCAGCCGACACCCCAGCTCGTCGTGGCGGTCAAGCCGGGAGGCGATGCCGGGCTGCTGCGGGAGATCCTCGCCGCCTACCGGGGAACGGGTTCGCATCTGCCGCCGCCTGAAGTCGTCGTCGGCGGCAGCGGAGAGCCGATCGCCATGCTGCGGGACGGCCGTGCCGATGTAGCGCTGCTGCGCAGCCCGTTCGACGAGCAAGGGCTGGATTCCCAGACGCTCGTGGTCGAGCCGCGACTGGCCGTTCTCCCCGCCGCGCACCGCCTGGCCGGACGCCGGCGACTGCGGCTGACCGACCTCAAGGGCGAACCGATCCCACGCTGGAAAGGGGCCGCCCCCTCCACCACCGCCTACTACACAGGGTGCGACGGAGCGGAAGCAGGCGATGGCCACACAGGCTTGGCGCCGGCCGACACTCCTGAGGGGCCGCTCGTGGCCAGCGTCGAGCAACTCCTGGAGGTGGTCGCGCTGGGCCAGGCGGTGGCGTTCCTGTCACTCTCCACCACCAAGCGGCACCAGCGCCCGGACATCGCATACCGGCCGGTCGTCGGCCTCAGTCCCAGCGCGGTCATGGTCGCCTGGCCGGAGACCTCGCGATCCGCAGCCGTCGCCGCCTTCGTCCAAGCCGCCCACGACGTCGCCGCCCACCACCCCGACCACATGACCGCACTGGCCTACTGACCGGGGACACTCACCCCTCGCCATGACGATCACCGCAGGACCAATTTCAGGCAACCACCAGCGCGAAGAAAGGCCAGCACCCCCTCACCCGCCACCGCCATGCGCATGCCGCCTCGTCCCCGCGCTCGACCGCTACGGCCGGTCCCTCAAGGACCTGGTCAACATGGTCGGCGAACTCCGCCGCCGCGAGATCGGCTTCTGCTCTCTGCACGAATGCCTGGACACCACCACCCCCGGCGGCCGTCTCGTCTTCCACGTCTTCGCCGCCCTCGCCGAGTTCATCCGCGAGCTCATCGTCTCCGGCACCCGCGAAGGCCTGGACGCCGCACGCGCCCGCGGCCGCGTCGGCGGACGCCCCACCGTCGCCACCCCCGAGCATCCGCGCCGCCCGCGACCTGCTCCCCAACCCCGAGAACTCGATCACCTCGATCGCCGAGATCCTCGGCGTCAGCCCGGCACCCTCTACAACCACATCCCCGGCCTACAGGAACTCCGCGCCTCCGGCCGCGTTCCGAACCGGCTCAGCGCAGACTGACCGCTACCGCCAAAACCCGGACCGATCCTCCCCGAAAGCCGATACGGCGGCCGCACGAGGCGGGACCGCGCTGCGCCGGCACCACCCGTGGCACACCGGAGGGCGCCCGCGTCAGGGCAGCGCCTGTTCGGTCCAGATGACCTTGCCGCGGCTGGTGTAGCGGGTGCCCCATCGCCCGGCGAGCTGGGCGACGAGGAAGAGCCCGCGGCCGCCCTCGTCCGCGAGGGTGGCGTGGCGCAGATGCGGAGAGGTGCTGCTGCCGTCCGAGACCTCGCAGATGAGGGTGCGGTCGCGCAGGAGGCGCACATGGACGGGTTCACCGCCGTAGCGGATGGCGTTGGTGATCAGTTCGCTGAGGACGAGTTCCGTGGTGAAGGCGAGTTCCTCAAGGTCCCAGGCGGCCAGCTGCCGGGCGGCGAGCGCACGGATGCGGGAGACCGCGGAGGCTTCGCACGGCACGTCCCACTCGGCGACCTGACCGGCCCGCAGCAGCCGGGTGCTGGCCACCAGCAGGGCGACGTCGTCCCGCTGCCGCGGCGAGAGGACCGCGTCGAGCACGTCCCTGCACGTCTGCTCGGGACTGCGCCGCTGCCCCGCGAGCACGTCCCGCAGCAGGTCGAGTCCGGTGTCGATGTCCCGCTCGCGGTCCTCGACGAGGCCGTCGGTGAACAGCACCAGCCGGCTGGCCTCGGGCAGGTCCACCTCGGTGGCCTCGAACGGCATGCCGCCGAGCCCCAGCGGCAGGCACGCGGGAACCTGGAGGAACTCCACCGTGCCGTCGGGGCGCACCAGTGCGGGCCCGGGGTGCCCGGCCCGGGCGATCGTGCAGCGCCCGCCGACCGGGTCGTAGATCGCGTACAGACAGGTGGCACCGGCCAGTCCGGCGCCGTCGGTGCGCCCGGCCTGCTCCTCCAGGTCGATCCGGCCGACGAGTTCGTCGAGCCTCCCGAGCAGCTCGTCGGGCGGCAGGTCGAGGGTCGAGAAGTTGTGCACGGCGGTGCGCAGGCGCCCCATCGTCGCCGCCGCGTGCATACCGTGCCCGACGACGTCGCCCACCACCAGTGCCACCCGCGCCCCCGGCAGCGGGATCACGTCGAACCAGTCGCCGCCCACTCCTGCCTGTGCCGGCAGATAGCGGTAGGCGACGTCCAGCGCGCTCTGCTCGGGCAGCACCCGGGGCAGCAGGCTGCGCTGGAGCGCCTCGGCCATGGAGTGCTCACGGCTGTAGCGGCGGGCGTTGTCGATGCAGACGGCGGCGCGCGTCGCAAGCTCCTCGGCGAAGGACGCGTCCTCCTCGTCGAACGGCTCGGACGTCTCCGCGCGCCAGAAGTTCGCCATGCCGAGCACCACACCGCGGGCCTGCAGCGGCACCGTGACGAGCGAGTGGATGCCGTACGCGAGGGCCCGGTCCGCGCCGTCGGGGTCCTGGGCGCGCCAGCCGACGGCCGCGTGCAGATCGGTCTCCAGGACCGCATGGCCGCCCATCAGTGCGGCTGCCATCGGCGTGCTGGGCACGACGAACCTGATCACCTCGCCGACCGGTTGCAGCGGAGGGTCCGCTCGGACGCCGCTCAGGGCGGCACGCCGCATCGCGGTGTGGACGCCGGTCGGCTCCTCGCCGCGCAGCACGGGGTCCAGCAGCTCGACCGTGACGAAGTCGGCGAAGCGCGGGACCGCCGCCTCGGCGAGTTCCTCGGCCGTGCGCACCACGTCCAGGGTGGTGCCGATCCGCCCCCCGGCCTCGTACAGCAGTTGCAACCGCAGGCCGGCGGCTGCGGCCCGGCCGGCGAGCGCCTGGAGCTCGGTGGTGTCCCGGAGCGTCGCGACGCTGCCCGGGGGGCCTCCGAACAGCTCGATGGGCCGGTGGTTGACGGCGAGCAGCCGTCCTCCCGCCAGGTGTACCTCGTCGGTGGCGGACCGGCCGGAGACCAGCAGGTCGCGAAGGTCGGCCGGCAGGCCGAGCCCGGTGACGTCGGTGCCCTCCGCGTCCGGGGGCAGGTCGAGAAGGCGGCGCGCCTCGTCGTTGGCGAGCAGCAGGCGCAGGCCGCCGTCGAGGATGAGCACGCCCTCCCGCACGGCGTGCAGGACCGCGTCGTGGTGCTCGTACATGCGGGTCATCTCGACGGGCCCGAGGCCGTGGGTCTGCCGCCGCAGCCGTCGGCTCACCAGCGCCGCGCCGCCGGTGGCCAGGACCAGCGCGCCGGCCGCGGCGCCGACGAGGACGGGGAGCTGGCGGTTCACCATGCCGGAGACATTGCCGATCTGGATGCCGGTGCTGACCAGACCGATGACGTGGCCGTCGCTGTCGAAGACCGGGGCGAGGGCGCGGACCGCGTCGTTCGGCCGGCCCTTGAAGATCTCCGTGAACGTCTCCCCGGTCGCGGCGCGGCGGATGTCCCCTTCGGCGCGCTTGCCGATCAGGTCCGGTCTGGTGTCGCTGAAGCGGACGCCCCGGATGCTCATGACGGAGACGAAGTCGACTCCCGAGGAGCGGGTTGCGGCCACGGTCAGGGGTTGCAGCGTCGTCGTGGGGTCGGGCGACCTCAGGGCCTGCACGATGCCCGGGGCGTGCGCGAAGGACTCGGCGGCGGCCAGCGAGCGGTCGCGAGCGTCATGCTCGGCCTGGCTGCGGGCCTGCACGGTGAGCAGCAGCGCCGCGGCGGCGATCAGTACCAGCACCACCAGCAGCTGGAGGGCGAAGACCTGGCCGGCGACGCTGTGCGCCCCCAGCAGCAGGCGCCTGGGCGGGGGCGTACGCGTGAGGCGGGACGCCTCGGACCCGCTCCCGCGCCCGGTGCCGCCGGAGCCCGGGCGCGCATCGCCGAGCCGGGCCCAGCGCGCCAGGGATCGCCGAAAACGTCCCTTCATGCACCATTTCTAGCACCGTCGGCCGACGCCGTTCCTCCGCACCCCCTCAGGCCCTTCCCGCCTCTTCCGCTTCCTTCCGCTTCCGCCCTCTTCCGAACTCCTCCGACCCCTTACGCCCCCTTCCGCGCTCTTCCGTTCTCAGGACTCCGGCGGAGGCTTGATCCATCCCAGGGAGCGTTCCACCGCGCGCTGCCAGTTGTCGTACTCCGCCTCCCGGCGCTCGGGGTCCATGTCCGGCAGCCACTGGCCCGCCCGGTGCCAGTTGCGGCGCAGCACCTCCAGGTCGGGCCAGTAGCCGGCGGCGAGCCCCGCGGCGTAGGCGGCACCGAGGGATACCGTCTCGGCGACCATCGGCCGGACCACGGGCACGTCGAGAACGTCGGCGATGAACTGCATGAGCAGGTGGTCCGACGTCATGCCGCCGTCGACCTTCAGCTGCCTCAGGGCGAGCGAGGAGTCGGCGTTCATCGCGTCGACGACCTCCCGGGTCTGCCAGCCGGTGGCCTCCAGGACCGCCCGGGCCAGGTGCCCCTTGGTGATGTACGAGGTCAGACCGACGATGACGCCGCGCGCGTCGCTGCGCCAGTGGGGCGCGAAGAGTCCGGAGAACGCGGGCACGATGTAGCAGCCGCCGTTGTCCTCGACGGTGCGGGCCAGGGTCTCGATCTCCGGTGCGCTGCTGATCAGTCCGAGCCGGTCGCGGAACCACTGGACGAGCGAGCCGGTGACGGCGATCGGGCCCTCCAGGGCGTAGACCGGGGGCTGGTCCTGGATCTTGTACCCGACGGTGGTGAGCAGGCCGTGCCGGGACCGCACCACGTCGGCGCCGGTGTTCAGCAGCAGGAAGCTGCCGGTGCCGTAGGTGCACTTCGCCTCGCCCGGCGAGAAGCAGGTCTGGCCGAAGAGGGCCGCCTGCTGGTCGCCGAGGGCGGCCGTGATGCGGACGCCGGGCAGGATCGCGCGGGCGTCGCCGTAGACCTCGGCCGATGAGCGGATCTCGGGGAGCATCACCCGCGGCACCCCGAAGAAGTCGAGCAGTTCCCTGTCCCAGGTGAGGGTGCGGATGTTCATGAGCATGGTGCGGCTGGCGTTGGTCGCGTCCGTGATGTGCAGACCTCCGGACGCGCCGCCGGTGAGGTTCCAGATCAGCCAGCTCTCGATGGTGCCGAACAGCACCTCGCCGTCCCTGGCGCGCTGCTCCAGACCGTCGACGTGGTCGAACAGCCAGCGGATCCGGGGCGCGGAGAAGTAGGTCGAGGGCTGGAGGCAGCAGCGGTCGAGGAAGAACTCGTCTCCGGGGCGCTCCCTCAGCTCGTCGACGAGCTCGGCGGTCCGGGTGTCCTGCCAGACCACCGCCCTGCCCAGCGGCGTGCCCGTGCTGCGGTCCCACAGCACGGTCGTCTCGCGCTGGTTGGCGATGCCGAGCGCGGCGACCTCGTCGGCGGTGATGTCCGCGCCGGACAGCGCCTCGGGCACCACGCGCTGGAGATTGCGCCAGATCTCGACGGCGTCGTGCTCGACCCAGCCGGGCCGGGGGAAGAACTGCTCGTGCTCGCGCTGGGCGACCGACACCAGACGCCCGCCATGGTCGAACAGGATGCATCGAGTGGACGTGGTGCCCTGATCGATGGACATCACATACCGGTCAACCATGATCGGGCCTGCCTTCCGATGCGTCGTGGAGGCGCTGGGACTCACCAGCGGGCCGCCCCCAGGTCTCTGGAGATCGCCCGTGCGGCCTCCCGGAGCAGAGTGATCAGGGCGGGCAGGGGCCGGCCTTTGCTGTCGCAGATCCGCTCGACCGGGCCGGACATCCCGATGGCGCCCACCACCAGACCGCCGTGCCCCCGGATCGGTGCGGCGATCCCCGCCTCGCCCATGCTCATCTCCTGCACTTCGGCGGCCCACCCGACCTCACGGATCTCAGCGAGC
This sequence comes from Streptomyces sp. NPDC002004, assembly GCF_053593975.1. Taxonomy (NCBI): domain Bacteria; kingdom Bacillati; phylum Actinomycetota; class Actinomycetes; order Kitasatosporales; family Streptomycetaceae; genus Streptomyces; species Streptomyces sp. NPDC002004. The sequence continues at coordinate 63,978 of NZ_JBSFDP010000017.1, read as the reverse complement.
GCATGCTTCAGCTCCTCGGGGTCCACGAGGGTGTGCCGGGTGTAGGGCTCGGGGCCGGCCTCCAGCAGCGGCTCGACGGGCGTGGTGCCGTAGGCCAGCAGGACCTTGCCGAGCGAGGACGCGTGCAGCGGCAGCAGGGTCCCCACGTCGAGGGTCTGGAGGGTGTCGTCCGGGCGGAAGACGTGGTGGACGACGAGCACGTTGCCCTCCAGCGGCGTGCCCAGACGGACCGCCTCGCCGCAGCGGGCCGCGAGCGCGTCGGCCCAGTTCAGGGAACGCGACCGCAGCTCGTTCACGTCCAGGTAGCTGGTGCCGAGGTGCAGCAGGGCCGCCCCGAGCTGGTACTTCCCGGTGGCCTCGTCCTGCTCCACGAAGTCCACGTGCTGAAGGGTGCGCAGGATGCCGTGCGCGGTGCCCTTCGCCAGGCCGAGCGACGCCGCGACCTCGCCGAGCCCGAGCCGACGGGGACCACCGGCGAGCAGCCGCAGGATCGCCGCCGCCCGCTCGATCGACTGGACTGGGCCGGCCATGAAGCGATCGTAATCCCGCACCGACCGGTCCGCGTTGCGTGCCCGTTTTCGCAGCTCGCAACCCCCGTTCGGTAATGCCGACCGGGGTTCATTGACCTGCCGTTTTCCGGTTCCTTACCTTCCAAGCAAGTACCGGCGCGGTGCCGGCAGGGCCCTGAGGAGGGCACATGGCAGCACAGCTGCAGATGATGCGTCGCGAGGCGGTGGAACACGTGTGTCCGCTGCCGCACACTCCCGGCGCCGTACCGGCCGTGCGCCGTCGGATACGCAGCGTCCTCGCCCAGTGGGACCTGGCTCCCCACATTGCCGAAGACGCACTCCTGGTCGTCTCCGAGCTGGTCACCAACGCCGTGGTGCACGCCGCACCACTGGCCGTGCTGCGCCTGTCCTGGGTCCGGCTGCACGGGAAGCGTGCCCTGCGCATCGCGGTCACCGACGGCGGACCCGTGGTGCCCGTCGCGCAGCGGGCCGGCCGCTGTGCCGACCACGCCGCGGAGAACGGCCGGGGCATCCTCATCGTCACCGCCCTGGCCGACCGCTGCGGCCTGCGCGTCCACGCGGGCGGGATCACCAGGTGGGCGGATCTCGTCGCCGAGTGACGAGGGGCCGGTCCGGTCCGGGGCGCCGGACGGGCTCAGCGCGCCGCGGGAGCCGACGTCCGTCCCGAGGGTGAGGCGGACGGCTCGGCGGGCAGGTTGAGGCGGTGCCGGGGGGTGACGACACCGGTGATGGCCCGGCCGAACAGGGTGGACGTCTCGTAACCCTGGTACGGGACATCGGTGTTGATGAGGACGACCAGGGTCGCCTCGGCCTCGGGCAGATAGATGGTGAGCGACTGGTACCCGGGCAGCGAGCCGTTGTGTCCGATCCATCCGGCGACGTCGAAGATGCCGAGTCCGTAACCGGCGTTCGGGTATCCGGTGGGCAGCGTGCGCAGCCGCTCCGCCTGCGTGGCGGGGGTGAGCCGGGGAGCCGGTTGCACGACCAACGTACGTCCCCGCCCTCCGGGCGGCAGCCGGAGGACGGGGACGCCGGGACGTTCCGGAAGCGGGCCGAGGACGGTCAGACCCGGGCCGAGGACGGGCGGATGTTCTGGTTGAGGCGGAACAGGTTCGTCGGGTCGTACGTGTCCTTGACCCGCGTCAGACGGTCGTGGACGGCGCCCGGGTACGAGGCACGGGCCCTGTCCTCGGCCGCGTCTCCGGTGAAGTTGACGTACATCGCGCCGTCGCCGTGCGCGGAGATCTCCTCCCGGGACCGGCGCGCCCATGCGACGTGCTCGTCGAAGCCCGCCGCGTCGGGCGAGCGCGCGATCACATTGCACAGGACGCTCGCGTCGCGCCTGCTGAAGGCGGTCGCATCCGCGGGCACCCGTGCGAAGGCACCGCCGAGGTGGTGCAGGTGGAGTTCGCTGCCCGGCGCGGGCGTGGTGAGGTGCAGCCGGGTCACGGTGTCGAGCGCACTGTCGGAGGGCTCGATGAACGCCGAGGTGAAGTAGTTGTGCGCACCGGCGGTCCACAGCGGGTCCAGCATCGACTGCACGCCGAGGTACGGCGCGGGCCCCATCACGTCGGCGATCGGGGTGCCGAGCCGGCGCAGCGGCCGGACCGCCGCCTCTCCCCGCTCCATGGGTCCCGCGTACATCCCGGCGATGACCACGACCCGGGTGCCGTGCACCTCTTCCGGCAGGAACGGCACGGGCGGTGCGGTCGTCAGGTTCGCGAGGGTGGTCAGCTCGTCGGGCAGCTCGGGCATGAGGTCGCGCCACCGGGTGATCACCTGCCGGGCCTCGTCGGCGGGGTAGACGATCAGGCCGCCCAGCACCTGCGGGCCCACCGGGTGCAGTTGGAACTCGAAGGACGTGACGATGCCGAAGTTGCCGCCGCCCCCGCGCAGCGCCCAGAACAGCTCGGGGTTGTCATCGGCGTCGGCGTGCACGGCCTCGCCGTCCGCTGTGACGATGTCGGCGGCGATCAGGTTGTCGCTGGCCAGGCCGTGCCGGCGGACCAGCCAGCCCACCCCGCCGCCGAGGGTGAACCCGGCGATCCCGGTCGACGAGACGAGACCGCCGGTGACGGCGAGGCCGAAGGCCTGTGTCTCGTGGTCGAGCTCCCCCCAGGTCAGTCCGGCCTGCGCGACCACCCGGCGGCGCACGGGGTCGACCCGTACCCCCTTCATCCCGGACAGGTCGATGACGATCCCGCCGTCGCAGGTGGAGAACCCGGCGATGCTGTGCGCTCCGCCGCGGACCGCCACGAGCAGGTGCTGACTGCGGGCGAACTCGACCGCCCGGATCACGTCGGCGGTCCCGACGCAGCGGACGATCAGCGCGGGGTGCCGGTCGTGCGCGGCGTTCCAGACGGCGCGTGCCTCGTCGTAGGACGGGTCGCCCGGGCGGATCACCGTGCCCCGCAGCGCCGCCTCCAGCTCACCGATGGTGGCGTCCCCGAGGACGTTCCTTGCCGTGTCGATGGACATTGCCGGCCTCCTTGGTCGGGCTCGTTCCTGGTCATGGCAAGGACCGTAGGAAGCACCGCTTAGCACCGGCTTAGCGTCCGCTTTGCGCCCCGGCGGCGGTCCGGCGCAGCAGGGCCTGGCCCCTTCTGTCGCCCAGGCGGTCGAACAGGGCGCGGGCCCGTCCGGCGGCGGCGTCGGATGCGGCGCGGTCGCCCGCCCCGGCCGTCAGCTGGGCCAGCATGACCGCCACCCAGGCGGCGGCCCCGGTGGACCCGGCCACGCCTTCGAGGTCCATCGCCCGGGTGAACAGGGCGCGGGCCGTTTCGGTGTCGCCGTCGGCCCGTGCGACGAGTCCGAGGTGGAGGAGGCTGTTGGTGGTGCCGGGCAGGTCGTCGGTCTCCTCGAACCCGGCGAGGGCCCGGCCGATCGCCGCCCGTGCTCCCGCGATGTCGCCCGCGTCGAGGGCGAGCAGTCCGATGCAGCCCTGGCTGATACCGGCCTCGCGGCGGTCGCCGAGCCGGCGCCTGAGCCGCAGACCGGTGTCGAGGTGGCTGCGGGCGGCGTCGTGCTCGCGGCGAACGCGGCAGACGTTGCCGAGGGTGGTGAGGGCGAGGGACTCCCCCCGCGGATCGCCGAGTTCGCGGAAGCGGACCACGCTGCGGCCGGCCGCAGCGGCGGCGGTGTCGAGGTCGCCGTCCAGCCGGGCGGACCAGGCGAGGTTGGACTCCGCGTACCCGTGCGCCCGCGCCGCGCCCACCAGCCGTCCCAGCAGCACGGTCTCCTCGAAGAACAGCGACATCCGGCCCCCGGTGTCCTCCTGCGCCGTGTACCCGGGCGTCATGACCGGGAAGAACGGCGGCGTCGCGTCGTCGACGGCGTCGAGCAGACGCAGGCACAGGGCGAAGGCGTCACGGGCCGCCTGCGCGTCCTCTCGGCACATCGCCGCGATCCCGCGCTGGTGGGCGGCCACCGCGAGCAGCGCCGGATCCCCGTCGGCGAGGGCGCAGGCCTCGTCGAGCGCCGTCGCCGACCGGTCCCAGCTGCCGCGCATCCACAGGAGGACCGCCTGCTGGAAGTACGCGTAGGCGAGTGCCGTCCGGTCTCCTCGCGGCCGGTGGATCGCCACGATGTCCGTGCCGATCGACGCCAGCCGGGAGCTGTCCCCGAGGCGGATCGCGAGCACGCCCTGCCCCATGAGTGCCCGCGCCCGCAGGGGCGTCGGTGCGGGCGCGGCGGCGAGGGCGTCGTCGAGGCGGCGGCGTCCCTCCGCGAAGTGGCCGCGGTCGGCCCAGAACTGCCGCAGCGCCACGGCGAGGCGCAGTGCGGTGTCCGGCTCGGTCCGCAGCGCCGAGCCCAGGGCGGCGCGCAGGTTGTCGTGGTCGGCTTCGAGTCGCAGCAACGTCGGCGCGGGCGCGTCGGCGGGCGGCAGGAACGTGAGCTCGGGGTCGTACGACTCGGCGAGTGCGAGATAGAAGCCGCGGTGCCGGCGCTCGGTGTCGGCGAGTTCACCGCTGTCGCGCAGCCGGTCGCGCGCGTACTGACGGATGGTCTCCAGCAGGCGGTAGCGCGCCTCGTCGCCCTGCCGCTCCACGAGGACGAGCGACTTGTCGACCAGCCGTCCCAGTACGTCGAGGACGCCGGGCGCCGCACCGTCCGCGGCGCACACCTGCTCGACCGCGGTGAGCGAGAAGGACCCCGCGAAGACCGCGAGCCGGCGGAAGAGCCTTCGCTCATCGGCGTCGAGCAGGTCGTGGCTCCAGCGCAGGGTCGCGAGCAGGGTCTGCTGCCGGGTCACCCGGTGGCCGTCGCTGCGCCCGAGGAGGGTGAGGGCGTCGTCGAGCCGGCCGGCGATCTGATGCGGTGTCATCATGCGGACGCGGGCGGCGGCGAGTTCGAGGGCGAGGGGCATGCCGTCGAGCCGGAAGCAGATCTGTGCGACGGCGGCGGCGTTCTCCGCGTCGAGGCGGAACTGCGGTTCCGCCTCTCCGGCGCGTTCCACGAACAGCCGCACGGACGCGAACCGGTCCAGCTCGCCCGGCGGCGGCAGGCGGCGCGGGTCCGGGAGCGGGAGCGACGGCACCCGCCAGGTGCGTTCGCCGTAGGTCTGGAGGGGTTCGCGGCTGGTGGCCAGGACCGTGACACCGGGGCAGTGCGTCAGGACCTCCGTCACCAGTGCGGCGCACGGCTCGATCAGGTGCTCGCAGTTGTCGAGCACGAGCAGCACCTCCCTGACCGCGAGTGCCGCGACGAGGGCGGCCTGCGGGCGGTCTGACGGCGGGAGCTGGATGTCCAGGGCCCCGGCGACCGCTTCCGGCACGAGCCGCGGCTCGGTGAGTGCGCCGAGGTCGACGAACCGCGCGCCGTCGCGGTACCCGTCGGCGGCGCGGCCGGCGACGGCCAGCCCGAGCCTGGTCTTGCCGCAGCCCCCGGGGCCGGTCAGGGTCAGCAGACGGCTGCGTGCGAGGAGGTCCCTCACCTCCTCGCACTCGCGCTCCCTGCCGATGAAACTGCTCACCGGCGCGGGCAGGTTGTGCCGCGGCGGGCGGCCGCGCCCGGCGTCCTCGTCGGCCGTTGCGACGGAGCCCACCAGCAGGGTGCGGTAGAGACGGCGGGTCTGCGGGTCCGGGTCGGCCGCCATGTCACGGCGGAGTACGTCGCGCAGCCCCTCGTAGACCGCCAGCGCCTCCCGGCGTCGCCCGGCCGCCGCGAGGACCCGCATCAGGGCCCGGTGTCCCGGCTCGTTCCACTCGTCGTCGGCGACCAGGGCCCGCAGCACCTCGACCGCCTCCTCCGGGGCGCCCTCCCGTTCCAGGGCTTCGGCGAGCCCGGTCCGCAGCGCGGTGCGGCGTACGGCGAGTGCCTCGCGCGGCTGCTGCGTCCACGGCTCGAAGACGTCCTCGGGGAGCAGGTCGGGCGCGGCCAGGCCGAGTGCGTGGCGGTACGCCGCCGCGTCGCCGGCGGCCGCCGCGCGGCGTGCCGCGTCCTCCAGTTCGTCGAGGTCGACGGCGACGTCCCCGTCCGGCCCGAGGATCAGCACGTCGTCGCGGAGGCCCACGACATCTCCGGGGGTCCCGGCAGAGGCCAGTGCACGGCGGACGGCGTGCAGCACCTGGTGGAGGTTGTTGGCGGCGGCCGTGGCGTCGAGGTCCGGCCACAGCAGGTCGTAGACGCGGTCCCGGTGCAGCCGGTGACCCGGGGCCAGCGCAAGCAGCTTGAGCAGGCTCCTGGCCTTGCGCAGCCGCCATGCCCCGGCGGCGACGGGGCGGTCCGCGACCGCGACGCCGAAACCGCCGAGCACGCGAATGCGCACGTCGTCGGCCATCTCTGTCCCTGCTGGCAGATTATCGACGCGGGGTGCTCCCGTCGACCGGCGGCCGGGGCGGCCCGGGCCGGGTCGGGGCAGGGCGGGGGTACGGCCCCGGGACGGCGTGGAGGGCGCCGGGGTGTTCCTGCGGGACGGAGAGGGTGCGGGTCCGGGCCGTCGGCCCGGACCCGCGCGTGCGGCCGGTCAGGTCTGGACGGCGGGGAGCAGTCCGGTGACGGGCGCGATCAGGTCGGTGACCTGGTGCAGCTGGCCGAGCTGCTGCTGGGCCTGGCCGAGCCCGGCGAGCTGGCCGGACACCGTGGGCAACTCCTGCCGGTGCTCCGCGGGCACCGAGCTCGCGGACAGCTCGTCGAGTTCGTGGAGCACGGACGGAGCCTGTACCCCGTGCTGCTCGGCGGTGGCGGCCTGCGCGGCGGGGGCGACGAGACCTGTGGCGCCGGCGGCCAGGGCCATGGCGGCGAGGATGCGTTGCTTGTGGGTCATGCCCGTCCAACGTCCGGCGGTCACCCACGGACACGGTTCGCCCCGCGTCCTCACCCATGAGGTGCAGGGCGGTACCGGACAGGGCGGAGAACACGGCGCGGCCCGTGCGCTCATGCCACCGGGGCGACCGTGCGGGCGATGTCGAGGGTGAGCCGCTGCCAGGGGTCGCGCGGGTCGCGTCCCGTGAGGTCCCGGATGCGGCGAAGGCGGTAGCGCAGGGACTGGGCGTGCAGATGCAGGTCACGTGCGGCGGCGTTGGCGGAACCGGTGTCGAGGTACGCGGTGAGTGCGTGCAGCAGATGGCGGTTCGCGGGATCGGCGAGGGGACCGAGGACGAGGCGGCCGATCTGGTCGGGGGCGGCGGCAGGGTGCCCGGCGAGCAGCGCGAGCACCTGGGCGTCCGCGTCGGTGAGCACCCGGTCGGGCTGGTGGGCGTGGGCGGGCGCGGTGTCCAGGGCGTCGGCTGCGAGGCGATGGGCGACGGCGACGCGGTCGAGCGGCTCCCGGGTCATCGCGCAGCCGCGCCAGCGCCGTTCGTGCAGGGCGGCCGGTGCGCCTGCGGCCTCCGCGGCGGGCAGCAGCAGGACCGCTCGGGAGCCGCGGACCGTCGCCAGGGCCGTGGTGTGGCCGCCGTCCGCGACGAGGGAGGCCAGCAGCCGGGCGGCCGTGTCGGGCGCCATGTCGGGGGTGCCGGGACCGACGGGCTCGGCGACCAACAGGCAGTACGGGTCCGGGAGGTGGACGCCCAGCCGGGCCGCCCGGTCCGTGAGGGCGCCGACGGACGCGTGCCGGCCGGCGATCAGGTCGTCGAGCAGCAGACGCAGCGCCCGGTCGTGGTCCTCGGCGAGGTCCTGGCTGGCCGCGGCGTAGGTGGCGGCCATCTCCTCGGAGAGGGTGTCCAGCGCGGCGAGCAGCATCCGGGTCAGCGCGAAGGCGTCATCGGTGGTGGGCCGGGGCATACAGGCCGCGACCTCGTCGGCGATCACCGTGGCGGCGACACGGTACGCCCGCAGTACGGCCTGCACGGGGCGCCCGTCCGCGGCGCGGGCCGCCGCGATGCCGCGGAAGCGGCGCAGGTCGGCGGGGGCCAGATCGCCCTCGGTGGCCCAGAGGTGCAGCAGCCGCTCCAGGGCCCACGCGGCGATCGCCCGCACCTCCGGCATCCGGCTGTCGTCGAGGGCCGCGTACGCGGGGACCTGCCGGTGCACCGCCTCGACGATGGACTCGACGACCCGCGGCGTGGCGGTCAGCTCGTGCCGGATGCGCTCACGGTCGTTCATCACAAGGTGATGATTCCAGCGGAAGGAAGTGCGCACCAGCCTGGACGGGGCTTGTCACTGTCGACAGGATCGGCGTCGATGTCCGAAGCGGACCGGCGCGCAGGACGGCACCGGCGGCGCCCTCGTGGGACGGGCCGGTGCGTGCCGGTGCGGACCGCTGCGGGTCGCGGCGCACCGGGCGAGGACGCGGTCCGCGGCGCACACCACCGGCGCCCGGCCCGTGGCCGGCCCCGGAGGCGGTCCGCGGCGCACACGGGCAGGCTTTGACACGGTCTCAGGGACGAGAGGCGGGGCTCACGCATGACGGCACATTGGGCGGACTTCCAGTACGAGATCTATCTGAACGGCATGACGGGCGCCGTACCCCGGCTGCCCACGGATCTGACGCGGCTCGAGGAGCTGACGGAGCAGCGGCTTGGCCCCGGGCCCGTGGGCTACGTCGCCGGGAGCGCGGGCGACGGCAGCACCGCGCGCGCCAACCGGGCCGCGCTGGACCGGTGGCGGATCGTGCCGCGCATGCTGCGCGACGTGCAGGCCCGGGACCTGGCCGTCGACATGCTCGGACGCACCCTGCCCGCACCGGTCGCGCTCGCGCCGGTGGGTGTCCTGTCGATCATGCATCCGGACGCCGAGTCCGCGGCCGCACGGGCCGCGGCGGCACGTGGTGTGCCGTACATCCTGTCCTCCGCCTCCAGCACGCCCATGGAGCAGGTGGCCGAGGAGATGGGGGACGGCGAGCGCTGGTTCCAGCTGTACTGGGCCAGGGACCGCGAGGTCACCCGGAGCTTCCTGGACCGGGCCAGGGCCTCGGGGTACACGGCGCTGTTCGTGACGCTGGACACCCCGCTCCTCGCGTGGCGGCCCCGCGACCTGGACCAGGCGTACCTGCCGTTCCTGCACGGTGTGGGCACCGCCAACTACTTCTCCGACCCGGCGTTCCTGGCCGGTCTGGCCAAGCCGGTGCACGAGGACCCGAACGCCGCCGTGATGCACTTCGTGGGCATGTTCGCCGACCCGGGGAAGACCTGGCCGGACCTGGCGTTCCTGCGCGAGAACTGGGACGGCCCGATCGTGCTCAAGGGCATCCTGCACCCGGACGACGCCCGGGCCGCGGCCGACGCCGGGATGGACGGCGTGGTGGTCTCCAACCACGGCGGGCGCCAGGTGGCCGGCTCGGTGGCCGCGGCCGACGCCCTCCCGGGTGTCGTGGACGCCGTCGGCGACCGGCTCACCGTGCTCTTCGACAGCGGGATCCGCACCGGCGACGACATCGTCAAGGCGCTGGCGCTGGGCGCACGTGCGGTCCTGGTGGGGCGTCCGTACGCGTACGGGCTCGCCCTGGACGGCCAGGCGGGCGTCGACCACGTCATCCGGTGTCTGCTCGCGGAGCTCGACCTCACGCTGGCCCTGTCCGGTCATGCCGGGCCGGACACCCTGACCCGCGACGACCTGGTCAGGGACGCCCGATGACCCGGGACGCGGCAACCGCAGGCCCCCGCACCGCCCCCACCTCCGAAGCGATCACTGGAGCAGCCACCGTGAAGAACGTCCTCGCCGTCATCTCGCCCCACGTGGGCGGCCGTTCCGCCGGCGCCGCTCTCGCCGGCGTCTTCCCCGAGGCGGCCCGGGTCACCGTCGTCGAGAGCACCGACGAGGATCCGGCCGCCCTGCGTGAGGCGCACGTCATCGTCACCGGCCTCGCCCCGGTCACCGCCGGCCACATCGCCGCCGCCCCGGCGCTCGAACTCGTCCAGTGCGCCAGCCACGGCTTCGACTACGTCGACGTGGACGCGGCGCGCGAACGCTCCGTCCCCGTCTGCAACATCGGTTCCAGCGGTGCCGAGAAGCAGAACGTCGCCGAGCAGACGTTCGCCCTGATGCTGGCGCTGGCCAAGCAGTTGATCCCGGCCCACACCGCACTCGTCGAGGCGGACTGGGCGCTGCCGCGGCTCCAGCAGTCCATCACGGAGCTGTCGGGCAAGACCCTCGGTGTGGTCGGTCTCGGTCACATCGGCGAGGAAGTCGCCCGCCGCGCCCTGGCGTTCGACATGCACATCGTGTACGCGGGGCCCTCGGGGATCGGTGCCGAGGCCGAGGCCCGGCTGGGCGGAGCCCGTCACGTCGAGCTCGACGAACTGCTGCGGACCGCCGACTACATCACGCTGCACGCCCCGCTCACGGACAGGACCCGGCACCTCCTGGACGCGGACCGCCTCGCGCTCCTCAAGCCCACCGCGTTCGTCGTCAACACGGCCCGCGGCGCCCTGATCGACCAGGACGCCCTCGCCGACGCCCTCGAACGCGGTGCCCTGGCGGGCGCGGGCATCGACGTCTTCGACCCGGAGCCGCCCACCGCGGCGCTGCGGCTGCTGAAGGCACCGAACGTCGTGCTCTCCCCGCACGTCGCCGGGGTCACCCGCGAGACGCTGGTACGGATCGCGCTGGCCGCCGTGCAGAACGTCGCCGACCACCTCGACGGCAAGCCGCTCAGGGACGTGGTCGGCTAGGAGTTCCGGCCGACGGCACGAGCGAGGTCCCACACCCGGATGCCCCCATCGCTCCCCAGGGTGACGGCGACCGGGACGCCGGACAGCTCGGTGACCGTCTCCAGGCGGCCGGGGATCGGGGCGCCGAGCAGTTCGCGGTGCCCCAGGTCCCACACCCGGCTGGTGCCGTCGTCGCTGCCGGTGACCGCGATCGCGCGGCCGGCGATCCGTATGGTCCTCATCGTGACGATGCGCTCGGTGTGACCGGGGAGAGGCGCACCCAGCGGCTCTCCGCTGTCGAGGTCCCACAGGTGGAGGGCGTTGCCCTCGCCTCCTGCCACCACCACCGGACGGCCGTCGGCCTCCACTGCCGCGAGGGCCCTGACGACCGGCTCGATACCGGTCAGGGACTGCCCCAGCTGCCGGCCGGTGAGCAGATCCCAGACCTGTACGAAATCGTCGTGGCCCCCGGTGACGGCGACGGGGCGACCGGCGATGAGGCCGGCTCCCATCCCGCCGTTGTAGCTGCCTCGGAGTGCCGCCACCCGCTCACCGCGCGTCAGGTTCCAGGCCCTCAGCTCTCCGTCCTCGGAGCTGCTGACGCCGAGCAGCCCCAGGCTGGTCTCCACCGTGGTGAGCGACGTGACGCCGAGCCCGTGACCGGTCAGCGTCTTTCCGATCTTCTCGCCGGTGTACAGGTCCCAGACGCGTACTGCTCCCCCCATCGTCTCCAGGTCGGGCCCGGACAGATCGAGGCGTCCGCCGCCGGTGACGATCACGGGGCGTCCGCCCAGGTGCGCCACCGTCATCTCGGAGGCGATCTCGTAGGCGTCCACGTCGCACCTGGGCCTCCACTCGCCCTCGTCGCCCTCCGCCTCCTCGAAGCCCTCGTCGTCCGCGTCCCACTCGCCGACCTCGTAGTACCACTCGTCCTCGGGGCCCGCGGCGTCGAGCTCCAGGGGGCGCCCGGCGCACGCCCCGCCCAGCAGGTCGCAGACCCACAACGTCGCGTCGCCGTCGACGCCGACGGTGACGGGAACGCCGTCCACCTCCGTCACGGACGTGGCGGAGGGCCGGGCGTGGGTGTGGCCGGCGTAGCGGCTCATGATGCCTAACCACCGCTACTGACAAGAGAGTTGGCGGTCGGGGGGGCGGCTCAGTCGCGCCGTCGGTCCTCCTCGTGCCACAGGTCGGTGCTGCGGGCGTCGACGAGTGCCCGGATGCGGGCCAGGGCGTCGGCGACAGGGCGCGGATCGAGCCGGCGCCCGTCCCGCAGGCGCAGCGCGACACGGCCGTCGGCGGCCTCCCGGGCGCCCACGACGGCCTGGTAGGGCACACGTCGGGCCTCGTGGACACGGGCCCCGAGGCTGCCCCGGTCCGGCGCGAGGAGCTGTGCGCGCAGGCCGAGCCGGGTGGCCTGTGCCACCAGGCCGGCGGCGTGGTCCAGTGCGTCGGCGGAGACCGGCAGGACGGCCAGTTGGGTGGGGGCCAGCCAGGCGGGGAACGCCCCGCCGTGCTGCTCGACGAGGTGGGCGACGGCCCGCTCCACACTGCCGATGATGCTCCGGTGCACCATGACCGGGCGGTGCCTGGCTCCGTCCGCTCCGGTGTAGTGCAGGTCGAACCGCTCGGGCTGGTGGAAGTCGATCTGCACGGTGGACAGGGTGGATTCCCGGCCGGCAGCGTCGGCGACCTGGACATCGATCTTGGGGCCGTAGAAGGCGGCCTCGCCCTCGCCCTCCTCGTAGGGCAGCCCGGAGCGGTCGAGGACGTCGGTGAGCATCTCGGTGGCCCGCTGCCAGGCGGCCGGTGCGGCGACGTACTTGCCGCCGGGGCCGGGGAGGGAGAGACGGTGGCGGGCCGGGCGGATGCCGAGTGCCTCGTACGCCTTGCGGATCATGTCGAGGGCGGCGGTCGCCTCGTCGGCGACCTGTTCCAGGGTGCAGAAGATGTGCGCGTCGTTGAGCTGGATGGCCCGCACCCGGGTCAGCCCGCCGAGTACGCCGGAGAGTTCGGAGCGGTACATGCCGCCGAGTTCGGCCATGCGCAGCGGCAGCTCGCGGTAGCTGTGGGACCGTGAGCGGTAGATCACGGCGTGGTGGGGGCAGAGGCTGGGCCGCAGGACGACCTCTTCGGAGCCGAGTTCCATCGGCGGGAACATGTCGTCGCCGTAGTGCGACCAGTGGCCGGAGATCTCGTACAGCTCGCGTTTGCCGAGCACCGGCGAGTACACGTGCTGATAGCCGGCCCCGCGTTCCGCGTCGCGGATGTACTCCTCGAGGGTGTGGCGTACGGTCGCGCCGTCGGGCAGCCAGTAGGGCAGGCCGGCTCCGATCAGCGGGTCGGTGTCGAACAGGGCCAGTTCGCGGCCGAGTCTGCGGTGGTCGTGCGAAGCGTTCACGGCGGTCTCCTCGCGGGTGCGGGGCGAGCGACCGCAGGACGAGAGCCCCGGGGCACTTGCCCCGGGGCTCTCGATACTGGACATCGGTCAGCGCGCCGGGACACTCTCCGGCGTCGTCGTGAGGTCTGCGCGCTTCATGCGGTGCACCGTAGCAAGGCGTTGGCGGGGGCCGCGCGCGATTTTCAGCGGGGCCCCGCGGCCCGTTCCCGGCCGTCGCCCGGCAGCCGTGAGGCGATGCCGTCGACGAGGAAGCCGAGGCCGCACACCTCCGCGTACGCCGTCGACGCCTTCGGCGCGGACGTGGCCGTCGAGCGCCACGGCAACGGGAACCCGGCCGGGGCACCGTGCGCGTGCCGGTCTCGGTCACACCGCTGTTCCTCTTCACCGCCCTGGACCGGAGCGCCGGGTCCGACGCGGTGGCCTCCACCGGGCGTGCGCACCGCCCGTGACCGCCGAAGCCACTGCCCCGGCCCGCGAACGCGTCGGCGACGGCGACGCGACAGCGGCGGCGATCGCTTGAACGCGCCCGCCGTCGCTCCGCCGGACCCACGACACGGGCCACGCCCGCCGGTGAGCCCTGATCGGCCTGTGCCAGACTGGTGATCACTTATGTCCACAGGGCGTCCGAACGCGCCCGGCAACACCCGGAGTAATCCCATGACGAAGGTCCGGCTCAGCACCAACCACGGCGACATCGTGCTGGCGCTCAACGACGAGAAGGCGCCGAACACGGTGCAGAACTTTCTCTCGTACGTCGACGCCGGCCACTACAACGGCACGGTCTTCCACCGGGTCATCCCCGGTTTCATGGTCCAGGGCGGTGGCTTCTCCGAGGCCATGCAGCAGAAGCCGACCAGCGCGCCGATCCAGAACGAGGCGGACAACGGTCTGAAGAACAACGCCTACACCGTCGCCATGGCCCGCACCAACGACCCGCACTCGGCGACGGCGCAGTTCTTCATCAACGTCAACGACAACGAGTTCCTGAACTTCACCTCGAAGTCCCCGAACGGCTGGGGCTACGCCGTGTTCGGCGAGGTCGTCGACGGCCAGGACGTCGTCGACCGGATCAAGGGCGTGAAGACCGGCTCGCGCGGCATGCACCAGGACGTCCCGAAGGACGCCGTCGTCATCGAGCGCGCGGAGCGCGTGGCCGACTGACCGGTCCCTGCCCGACCCCTCGGAGCCCGGGCCGGCGCCCCGCGGGTGCGTGACGCCGGCCCGGACCCCACCCGTGCGGGCCCACGCGGCTCACACGCCCTCGCCGGGCGGGAAGCCGGTCCAGCGCAGCTCCTCGGGCAGATGGCGCATGTCGTTGTAGAACACCACGGACGACGGCCGGCCGGGTTCGTAGCGGATGACGGTCAGCGCCGCATTGGCATGGTGGAGGCCGATCCAGCGCCAGGACGGAGCGTCCAGCGCGTCCCTCACCAGCCATCCGATGAGGAAGTTGTGGGTGACGACCAGCTCGTGACGGGGCTCCTCACCGGCGACCGGCCCGGTGAACCGCGCCAGCGCGGCACGCGCCAGCCCGGGACCCTGCTCCCGCTCCGGCGCGGGGAACTGCGCCAGCCGCTCGACGACGGCCCGCCCGGAGTCCTGCGGCAGCTCCTTCTCGTCCGGAACGTAGGGGAGGTAGTCGCCGGCCACCTCGGTCGACTCCACGGCGACGCCGTCGAGTTGCTCGCCGATCAGCCGCGCCGTCTGCGCCGCCCTGGCCAGCGGGCCGTGGTGGATCACCGACAAGGGGACGGCGCGCAGGCGCTCCCCCAGCAGCACGGCCTGGCGGCGGCCCTTCTCCGTCAGTGCGCTCTCGTCCTCGGTCGCCTCGCCGTGCCGGGCGAGGTAGAGGTGGCGGGTGGCTTTCGCCGTCATACGGCAGGTCCTCTCTGCAGCGCTCTCGATCGCGAGCGTTCTTGATCTTGTGCCCTGAGGGACGTTCCGGAGAAGAACGCGGTTCCCCCATCCGCGTCATATGGGGCGTCGTCGGCTGGTGTCTGCGGGTGACAGCCTGCCCCCGGCGGGGTGAGCGTTGACCCGCACGGCCGGCCCTGCGGACCCGGACCGGGCATCCACACACCATGATCAAGAACTCGGTACGCACCCTGTGCGCCCTCTCACTCGCCATCGCTCCCGTCCTCCTCGCCTCCCCCGCCCACGCGGCGAGCAACTGCACGGTCAACGGCGTGCCCGCGACGGGCCCCGCCGTCAACGGCACCGCGGGCCATGACGTCATCGTCTGTTCCGGTCTCGACGCGGGCGACACGGTCAGTGCCGGCGACGGCGCCGACGTCGTCCTGCTGACCGGCGGCATCAGCGGCACCGTCGACGCCGGCGCGGGCAACGACGTGGTCAGCCTCGCCCGGACCGCCACACTGAACGCCGACGGCGTCATCAACGGCGGCCCGGGCAGCGACACCGTCGATCTGCGCGGCACCGTCCAGGGCCGGGTGAACGGCAACGAGGCCGACGACTACCTCGTCGCGAACACGGTCGCGGCCGGCGGATCGGTCAGCGGCGGCGACGGCAGCGACGTCATCAGCGCCGGATCGAACGCCGGCAGCGTCGGTGGCGGCAGCGACTTCGACATCTGCCATGTGGGTACCGGCAACGCGCCCACCGACTGCGAAATCACCTTCTAGACGGGGACGCCGGTGTTCGCCGCCCGCCCGGGCGGCGAACCCGCGTCGTCACCGGCGCACGGCACGAGACCTCACACCTCCGGGGCGCGGCGGCCTGCGCTCAGCCGCGGCTCGTGTCGATGACGCAGAACCGGTTCCCGTCGGGGTCGGCGAGGACGACGAAGTCGGGGTCCTGCGGATACAGGTCCCAGTCGACGCGGTGCGCGCCGATGGACACCAGCCGCTCGACCTCGGCGGCCTGATCGGCCGCGTCACCGGCGTAGAGGTCCAGATGGACGCGAGGGTGCTCCTGGACCGGCGTTCCGCTGCGGCCCAGGGACAGCTGCGGGCCGGCGCCCTGCGCGGGAACGAGCACCACCCAGTCGTCCTCGGTCTCCTCCCGCGGGACGTACCCCAGGGCCTGCGTCCAGAACGCGGCCGCACGCCGCACATCCGACACACCCAGCACCAACGACCCGATTCTCAGCATGCCCCGAGTCAACCAGACGCCACCGGGCGGTTCCTCATGTCCCGGCGGACGGGGACGCCACGCCGACCGGCGCGTCGGGATGGGTGAACCAGGAGCCCTGCACCAGCCGCTGGACCAGCATCAGCACGACCCCGATCAGCAGCGAGCCGATACCGACGACGGACACACCTCCGACCTCGCCGACCAGGGGCAGCCGGATGACGGTGGCGCCGTACGAGGGGTCCGCGTACACGACGAAGGCCGCGTAGCAGAAGAAGAACAGCAGCATCAGTGCGCCGAGTCCGGGCAGCACGCCCTTGAGCCAGAAGTCGGCGGCAGTGCGCGTGAGGACCTTGCGGAAGTACCACACGCAGGCGAAGCCGGTCAGCCCGTAGTAGAAGGCGATGCCCAGGCCGACCGAGGAGATCGAGTCCTCCAGGACGTTGTCGCTGATCGCGGTGAGTCCGACGTAGAAGGCGATCGACACCAGCCCCATCGCGACCGTCGACCAGGTGGGGGTGAGGAAGCGCGGGTGGACGCGGGCGAAGGCCGCGGGCAGCGCCTTGTGCGTGGCCATCGAGAAGCTGGTGCGCGCCGTCGGCAGGATCGTCGTCTGCGTGGAGGCGGCGGCGGACGTGAGCACCATGAGGACCAGCAGCTTCGACAGGAACCAGCCGAACCCCGCGGTGCCGAAGACCTCACCGCCGAGGCTGCCGAGGACGTCTCCCGCATGGGCGGGGTTGGCCAGGCCGCTGCCCGTGTCGTCGATCCCGGCGAAGGCCTGGGCGGCGGTGGTGACCAGGGCGTAGATGCCCAGGAGCAGGACCGTGGAGATGACGGCGGCGCGTCCCGGGGTGCGTTCGCGGTCGGCGGTCTCCTCGTTGACGGAGACGGCGGTGTCCCAGCCCCAGTAGATGAAGACGGCGAGCAGCACACCCTGGGTGAACGCGCCGGCGGAGCCGATGGCGAAGGGGTTGAACCAGTCCGCCCTGACGTGCAGCGACTCCGGGGGCGGCGTCGCGGAGTACGCCTTGACCAGCGCGGTCACCGACAGCACCGCGAGGAGGACGAGCTCGACGGCCAGGAGCCACTTCTGCAGGGCGGCGGAGATCTCGATCCCGATGTAGCAGATGGCCGTCATGACGACGATCCAGATCACCCCGGCGACGGCCGTCCACCAGTGGCTGTGGGCCAGGCCGCCCGCACCGACGAGTTCGAAGCCGTACTGGCCGGCGATCTGCGCCAGGTTCGCCATCACGATGATGTCGGCGACGATGATGCCCCACCCGCCCATCCACGCGGTGCGGGGGCCGAAGGCCCGCGCGGCCCAGGTGAAGGTGGTGCCGCAGTCCGGGTCGACCGCGTTCAGGGCCTTGTACGCGTAGGCGGTGAACAGCATCGGCACGAAGCCCAGGATCACCACGACCGGGGACTGGAGTCCCACCGCGAGCACGATGAAGCCGAGCGTGGCGGCGAGGCTGTACGCGGGGGCCGTGGAGGCGAGCCCGATGGCGACGGAGGAGACGAGCCCGAGCGCGCCGCGCTTGAGCCCCTTCCCGCCCACCTCTGAGGTCTGCGTGGGTACGGGGCCGGGCTCACCGGGCTGTGTGCGCATGGTGCCGCCTTTCACCTCGGCCGGGCGGCCGACGGGCGAGCATCACCAATGTAACGGCCCTGCGGCGTCCGTGCCGTTCGCGGCGGGCCCGTTCCCGCCCGGGCCGGGTCCGCGAAGTCCGCCCGGCTCGTGGCGGATGGACGGCGCTGCTTTGCGGGCACGACCTAGCCGGGGCCGTCCGTGCCGAGGCGTTCCTGCGGCGGCAGGGCGAGCTCGCCCCACACCTGTTTGCCGCCGCCGACGGGCACCGAGCCCCAGGACTCCGACAGGGCCTCGACGATGAAGAGGCCCCGGCCTCCGGTGGCCTGCCACTCCACGTTCGCCGGCCGCACGGGGGTGCGCGGAGAAGTGTCGCTCACGGCGATGCGCAGGCGGTCCGCGGAGAGCGTGAGATCCAGCCGGACCTCGCCCTGGGTGTGCACCAGGGCGTTGGTGACCAGTTCGGACACCACGACGGGCACGGCCCCCGAGTCGTCCGTGACCTGCCACGTGCGCAGGGTGCGGGCGGTGAACCGGCGGGCGTGCATGACGGCGTTGGGCAGTCGCCACACCGTCCAGCTCGCCCGCAACGGCCGCACCAGCGTGCCGTCGTAGCGCAGCAGCAGGAGCGCCACGTCGTCGTCGCGGCGTACCGAGGTGCCGAGCAGTTCGTCGGCCACCCGCCCCATGTCGGCGGGATCGACGCTGTCGAGGACGTCCCGCACCCGGTGCATGCCGCTCTCCAGCGGCAGGTGGGCCGACTCGACGAGCCCGTCCGTCACCAGCGCCAGGAGGGAGCCGGGCGCCAAGTCGACTTCCGTGAGGGGGTAGTCCGCGTCCGGGACGACGCCGAGCGGGGGCCCGCCCTCGATGTCCAGCTCCTCGGTGGTGCCGTCGGGCCGGCGCAGCAGCGGCGGGGGGTGACCGGCCCGGACGAACCACGCGAGGCCCTCCTCCATGTCCAGGTCCACATAGAGGACCGTGGCGAACATGTCGGCCTCCATGCCGACGAGGAGGCGGTTGGCGTGGCCGATCACCACGTCGGGCGGGTGCCCCTCGACGGCGTAGGCCCGGACGGCCGTGCGCATCTGCCCCATGATCGTGGCGGCTCCGGCGCTGTGCCCCTGGACGTCGCCGATGACGAGGGCCACGTGCGAGTCGGACAGCGGGATGACGTCGTACC
Organism: Streptomyces sp. NPDC002004; assembly: GCF_053593975.1. Lineage (NCBI taxonomy): Bacteria > Bacillati > Actinomycetota > Actinomycetes > Kitasatosporales > Streptomycetaceae > Streptomyces > Streptomyces sp. NPDC002004. Next base: position 45,149 of record NZ_JBSFDP010000017.1, on the reverse strand, counting down.
AGTCGCCGCCCACTTCCAGCCCGACGGTCGCGGGGAGATAGCGGGCGACGGCCATGCCTCCGGTCAGCTCGGGCAGGTTCCTGGGCAGCAGGCTGCGCTGGAGGGTCCGGGCGAGCTCGTGCTTGGCGTCCAGGCCGTGGGCGCGCATCAGGGCCTGGCCCGCGAGACCGGCGGTCGCGGTGAGCAGGGACCGCTCCTCGGGGCCGAACCGGTGCTCGCCGTCCCAGCCGACGAGACACACCCCGACCATCCGGCCCTCGGCGGGGAGCGGCAGCACGGCGAGGCCGCCGGGGCCGATGCCCATGAGTCCGGGTTCGAGGTCCGCACCGGGCGGCCACAGGCTCACATGACCCTCCCGTACCGCGCGCTGCAGGGTGGGCAGGTCGTGGAACGGCACATCGGGCCAGTCGGAGCGCCATTCGGCCCGCCATGTCTCCGGCCAGGCGTCGGGCTCCGGCGGGTCCAGACAGGTGACGACGAGCCGGTCGGCCTCCAGTTCGGCGATCGCGGCACGGGTGGCCCGCAGCGGGGTGCGCAGGGCGTCGACCACCGCCCGGCTGACGTCGCGGATCGTGGTGGCACCGCCCAGCACGGCGCTCAACTGCTGGACCCGCGACACGTCGTCCGCACTGGGCCGGAGGTAGGAGGCGTCCGCGACCACGCCGAGCACCCGCTCCGGCCAGCCGCTGGCGCCGGCGAGCACCCGGCAGCGCAGGCCCAGCCAGCGCACGTCGCCGCCGGGCCTGCGGACCCGGAAGGCGAGTTCCTGGGTGGCGGCCGACACCCGGTCCGGCTCGACGAGCGCCATCAGCGCGGGGAGGTCGTCGGGGACGGCGCAGCTGAGCAGGGTGTCGACGTTCCCGTCGAACTCGTCCGGGGCGACACCGAGCAGTCTGAGCACCTGCGCGTCCGCCTCCATGGCGCCGCTGCGCAGATGGAGCACGAACGAGCCGCCGTGGAGCGGAACCAGGGCGTGGGCGGAGCGTGGCCGTGACTCCGCGCTCGGGAGGGTGCGCGCCGCCTGCGCCTCCAGTCCCGCGGCCACCTGGTCCGCGTACAGCTCCAGCAGATGCCGGCGGTCGGCGTCGAAGGCCTGGGGCGCCTTGCCCACGACGATGAGGCAGCCCAGGTTCCCGGTGCCGCCCCGCAGCGGGAGCACGCCCATGGACACCTGATCCGGCGACGGGTGGTCCGCCTCGCCGGGCGCGGGCCTCTCGGGGCCGTGCAAGGAGGTGTCGCCCGTGCTGTACGGGGCGTGCTCGTCCGAGCTCAGCCACAGGGGCCGGCCGGTGCGGAAGGCGTCCGCGGCGGGCGAGTGACCGGACACCACGTAGACGCTCGGGAGCCAGTACGAGCCCACGGCGCCCACGGCCTCCGCCAGGCGCAGTTCCGTGCCGTCCTCGGACAGTACGTACACAGCGGCCAGCTCGGCCCCGCAGAATTCGAAGTCTCGCCTGGCCAAATCCTGCATCCCCTGCCGGTGCGGCAGGCCGGTGCCTACCCGCTGTCTCCAGTCCCATGCTGCGGCAGAGAGTGCCATGAGGGCGAGTCACGGCACGAGGGCTGTTACTGAGCGTACGCTCGTCCATCACCGGGAGTGCCCCGACGGACGGGATCGCACGGAAAACCGGTTGTCCGACGATCACTGCTGCATCTAGCGTCTCGGACCATCGACGTGTAGCTCAGCAGCAGAGCGCCGGGCTCCGGACCCGGAGGGCGCGGGGGCGGAACCCGCCACGTCGGCTTATGAACGACGACGCTGAGCAGCAGCTTCCCACCGCCTCTCCGTCCTTTGCGCAGACTCAGTTGGCCAGGGCCTTCGTGACCGCGCTGACGCACGAGGACCCGGCTACCCGGCAGCGTGCGCAGGAGCGCGGCCGGCGCTGGCGCGAGGTGCTGGCGGGGATGGCCGACGGCAGGCTGTCGGTCGGCTCCCGGACCCCGGTGGCAGGACTGCCCGCCTGGGTGACGCCCGAGGTGGTGCGGGGCGGCTTCGCCACGGGAACGGCGAGCGCGGGAGGGCCGCTGCTGCCGTACGAGGAGGAGGCCGCGCGGCGGTTCGGGGTGCCGGCCACCCGGCGGGCGCTGTTCGCGCACTGCCTCACCGAGCCCGGGCTCGACCGGCTGGGCGCCCTGCTGGACAGCGGCGGCTACGAGGTGACGGTGCCCGAGGAGGGTGCGCTGCTCGCCGTGGCATGGCTGGTGCGCGCCGGGGACGTGGGCGGAGCGCTCGAACTCGTCGACGTACTGGAGCCGTTCGCGGACCGCCTGCGGTTCCTGCCGCGCCCCGCCGGCCGGCCGGCACCGGACGCGTCCGCCGTGCACCGGCGCACCGTCGGCGATGCCGGTGCGGCGCTGGCACGCCGACGGCCCAAGGCGGCGGTGGAGACCCAGCGGGAGGCGCTCACGGTCTGGCAGCCGTTCGCCGACGAACTGCTGGTGCACTGGCTGGAGACCGCCGGTTCCGGTCGGGTCCTGGAGCGCACCCCCGACGCCGACTGGCTCGGCCGCGGGGCCGCCCTGCTGCGCCGCTACCGGAAACTCGCCGCCGAGCACACGCGCTGCGGCAGGCACCGCGATCCGAAGGGCAACCTGGCCATCCTGCGGGGCGCCCTGGAGGAGACCGTCGCGGGACGTCCGCTGGACGCACGGCGGCTCGGACTGCTGCGCTGCGCCGTCGAGGCCATGGTGCGGCGACGCGGTCTGCCCGGCTCCGCGCGCCACACGGACCTGCGGGCCCGGCAGGCGGAGCAGGCGGCGCTGCCGTCGCACCACGCGCTGGCCCAGCTGGTGCTGCGCCGGCTGTCGGCGCTCCCCCAGGACGTGGGTGCCGCGGACGTCGCACCGCTCGTCGCCCCCGTGACGGAGCGGGAGCAGCAGGAGACCGGGCTGCTCGCCGCCACGGCGGTCCCGCCGGCGATCCGGCAGGTGGTCGAGGGCGCGCTGAGCGCACCCGTGGGCACGCTGGTGGCGCGCGGCGTGGTGCCGTCGGCGGAGGTGCTGGCCGAGCTGGTGCCGCAGCTGGTCGCCGCGACCGCCGCTCGGGCGTACCCGGACGAGGCGCTGCGCACCCTGATGGCGGCGGCCTACCGGGCATTCCGCAACCGCCGCTCGCTGCTCCTGCTGAACCTGGAGCAGCAGGTGCGGTTCGATGAGCTGCCCTGGGTGCGGGCGGTGGCCGGGCATCGCGGGGGCACCGGGAGCCCGGCGGAGGCCGAGGAGCCCGCGCTCGCCGCGCTGCGGCAGCTGGGCGAGCTCGCCGTGCAGGCGTTCCCCGGCACCATCCTGCCCAACCCGCTGGTCCGCGAACTCGCCGTGCTGGCCCGCCAGGCCGAGCTCGGTGCGCCCCTGGTGGAGGAGCTGGCCGCGGACATCTTCATGGGCACGTTCAGCCCGAAGTTCCTCACGGCGGCACGGATCGCGGCCGAGCTGCTCGGCGGGACGCTGTACGAGCGGTACTACGGGATCGACTACGCGGCGGTCCGCAGTCTGGCGGTCGTCGAGGCGAGCGAGGCGCTCGGCCGGTCGTACAGGACCGGTACGTCGCCGGGGTTCGCGCACCTGTGCGCGGAGCGGGCCGGGGGCGGCGCGTCCTGGTCGGTGGCGGCGAACGGCAAGGTGATCGAGCAGGCGCAGATCCTGACCACGCACAATCTCGCCGTGCTGGTGCACCGCGTCGGCATCGCTCCGGAGCCCGGCTGGGCGGACCTGGCGCGCCGGACCTTCGCGACCGTGTGCCGGCTGACGGCACGGGTGCACCACAATCCGCGGCCGCTGTCCACGATCAAGGACGCGGCGTACGCATGGCGCCAGATGGTCTTCCAGCTCGCGCTGTGCGCCCCGCAGGAGCAGGAGCGCGTGCTGGCCGGTCTGGACGAGGAGACGGCGCGCCACCCGGCCCATGTCGCCGGCCGGCTCGCCCCCGCCGTCGCCGGGCTGCGGCTGGTCGCCGAGGGCGGCCGCTTCGCGCCCGACGGCACGTCGGACGGCGGCCGGGCGCGCCGCTTCCTCGGCTGGAGCACGAGCGGCCACTGGCTGCGCGCGGATCCGGGCACGGCGGCACCGGGGCGCTGATCCCCTGAGGCCGGTCCGCATCGGGCGGGGCGCCCCGAGCACGTCGGCCTCGCCCGCCGCGCCGTGGCCAGCGCGGTCACGGAGCCGGCGGGTCGTCGTCCGACGCGAGGATCGAGGACTCCAGCTTGCGCAGCAGCCGGGCGAGTTGGCGGCACTCGGACGGCGACAGCTCGCCCAGCATGCGCCGTTCGTTGTCGAGGTGTTCGGCGAACACCGTGTCCACGGTGGCGAGGCCCTTGTCGGTGAGCCGCGAATACACCACGCGCCGGTCGTCGGCGTCCCGCTCGCGCACGATCAGGCCGTCCTTCTCCAGCCGGTCGATCCGCAGGGTCACCCCCGCGGACGACACCAGACCGGAGTCGGCGAGCTGGCCCGCGGTCAGCCGGTACGGCTCCCCCGAACGCCGCAGCGCGGTCAGCACGTCGAAGCCGGCCACGGACAGCCCGTGCCGCTCTATGGAGGCGGTCAGCCGACTGTTGTAGCGCAGGAACGAGCGGTGCAGCCGGGCCAGTACCTCCAGCGGGCCGGTGTCCAGGTCGGGCCGCTCGCGCGCCCAGTCCTCGATCACCATCGCCACGGCGTCCCGGCTCTGCGCCGTCCTGCGTGCAGCCATCTTCGTCCCCTCGTACGGCTTACGGCCCGAGCGCCGAACATGTCACGCCCCTGAGAATTTTACCGCTGAGGCGATTGGCGTCCGGGGCCCTGCGCCTCAGGAGTTGAGTTCCTCCAGCGTCCTGTCCTTGGTCTCGACGGCGAACAGCGCGACGACCGCGCCCCACCGCTGCGACGCCCGCCAGCTGGGCGAAGACGGTGGCCAGACCGCCGCCCGAGCCGAGGACGGCGCCCACGGCGACCGGGCCGAGGATCACGCCGAGCCGGTTCCACAGTCCGCCGAACGGCCACGCTCGAGGAGGTCTTCAGCCAGGACTGCCATGAACTGGCGGACGTCGTAAGCGGGTTGAACTCCCGCCTGGTTCACGCACCGGACGGCGCCCCCTGGACCGAGGACTCCTTCCGCGCCGAGATGCACCGGCTGGGGGCCCTGACCATGACGCTGTCGACCGCCGCGACCGCCGACACATCTACGCCAACGGCCTGCGCGACCAGTGGCATGCCGTCGTGCCCTCCCACTTCGTCGCCCCGGGCGCGATGCGCAGGGTCACCGTGCTGGGTGAGCAGTGGCTGCTCCTCCGCCGCTCCGGACTAGCGGCGCTGCGCGGTCTTCTTCTGGCGCTACCGGCGGGTGCGCGGCTGGCAGCGCGACACCTGGCGGTTCCTGTACAAGACCCTGGTGGAGAAGCGCCATTGGGAGGTCCTGGAGCAGGACCGGGTGATGCTGGAGTCCCTGCCGGCGGATGCCGACCAGCGCGAGAACCTGTACCAGCACGACCTGGGCGTGGTGCGACTGCGCCGCCTGTACGGGGCGGCGGCACGAGCTCAGGCTGGGGAGGGCGTGCGGGCCTAGGTCGTGTCCAGGCGGGGGTCGGCAGCGCGGGCGCGGCAGTGGATGACGGCAGTGAATGACGGCAGCGGATGACGCCGGTGGGTCACGGCAGTTGGTCACGGCAGTTGGTCACGGCGACGAAAGTTGTTCTACTATGCTGCAAACAACTGCATCATATAAGGCACCCAGAAAAGGGGCGTCATGATCAAGCACCGCGCCGGCCTGGCCGGACTCGCCGTCCTTCCCTTCCTCGTGGCCCTGGTCTGCGACCTGGCGCTGTTCGTACACCTCCGCGGCCGTCTGCCCGACCCGTTGGCCACGCATTTCACGGGGTCGGCCGGCATCGCGGACGGGTATGCCGGGCGGGGCTCCTTCCCCTGGGTGTGCTCGGCGTCCCTGCTGGGCCTGAGCGCCCTGTTCGGGGCGATCGGCGCCATCGGCGTCTCCCGCCGCCCGGGGCCGTGGCCCCTGGTCCTCGGATATGCGACCGCCGGGCTCCTCGGGTCCGTGTTCGCCTCCGTGCTGGTGGTCAACTCGGATGTGTCGCAGGGCACGGACGCCCGGCTTCCGATGTGGCACGTGGGTGCGGCCCTCGGTGTCGCCGCCGTGGCCGCGGTGGCCGTGCTGCCGGTCGCGAGGAGGCTGTCCGCACGGATGTCCACCGGGCCTCACGAGCCGGCGGCGGACCGTGCGTCGCTGAACCTCGCCGACGGCGAACTCGCGGGCTGGGCGGGCCGCACCGGCTCGCGGCCCGTGGGCGCCCTCGGCGCGGCCCTCGTCGCCGCGGCCTGTGTGCTGCTCCGGTACACGGGATGGCCCGCGTTCGCCTCGCTGCTCCTCGCCGGACTGCTGTGCATGGCGTTCACCCGGCTGCAGGTCACGGCGGGTGCCCAGGGCCTGACGGTCGCGCCCGCGCTGCTGGCCTGGCCCCGGATACATGTGCCGCTCGACAGGATGACGGAGGCGTCCCACCGCGAGATCAGCGCGCTCCGTGACTTCGGCGGCTGGGGGTACCGTGTCCGGGCCGGCGCCTCCGGGGTCATCCTGCACTCGGGCGACGCCCTGTTCGTACGGCGTGGCGACGGCCGTGAGTTCGCCGTGACCGTGGAGGACGCGGCCACCGCGGCGGCCCTGCTCAACGCTCTGATCGACCGGAGGAAGGGGCACTGAGATGCTGTTCCGCGTCGACCCGGGCTCGACGGTGCCGCTCGGGGAGCAGATCGCCGCGCGGGTACGGCGTGCCATCGCCGAGGGCGAGGTGGCGCCGGGCGACCGCCTTCCCGCCGCCCGTTCCCTCGCCGACTCCCTGGGCGTCAACCTCCACACGGTGCTGCGCGGTTACCAGCGGCTGCGGGACGAGGGGCTCATCGAGCTGCGGCGCGGCAGGGGCGCCGTCGTCCTCGCGGGCACCCCGGCGCGGGCCCGGCTGCTGGAACACGTCCGCGCCCTGGTCTCCGAGGCCGGGGCCCTCGGCCTCACGCAGGACGAGCTGCTGAGCCTCGTGCAGTCGGGAAGCGGCGGGCTGTCGGAGGCCTGAGCACGCCGGCGCCGGCACGGTTGCGGGCGCGGCCGGTCCGTCCCGAAGTGTTCCGCTCCCGTCCGGAGATCGTCCCGCGCACCCTGCAGCGGGCTCCGGGGTCCTACGCTCCCGTACGTGCAGACAGAGAGATGGAAGCGGACCGCCCTGCTGATACCCCTGCTCGCCGTGCTGGGTGTGCTGGGCCTCTTCGCGTACGGCGCCGCCGACGACGCCCATGTGAGGAACGAATGGGCCGTCTGTCACGACCTGCCCGTCAGCCGGGAGATGTACGGCGCCGCGTACGGCGCGCTCGCGTGCGAGGTGGGCGCCCTGCTGCTTCTCTGGTGGCTGTTCAGGCGGGGCGGGGTGCGGTCCTGGCAGGGGACGACCGCGCTCGTCTGCGGACTGCTCGCCGTTCTGCCCCTGTTCTTCCAGGTGGTGGTCGTCCTGTCGCTGTACCAGCCCGCACCGGGCGGGCCCATCACCTGCACCGGGTGATGGGCAGTCAGGGGCCGAACGCACAGGGCCGGTCGCCCGGGTCGGCGCGCCCCGTCCTCCACGTCCCCGCCCCCACCGCGCAGACCGCGTCGCCCGGCGCTGGGATCCCCGGCGGAGGGGTTCAGTCCACGGGCCAGGTGTGGACCGGTGCGTTGAGGTGCATGTAGTCGATGTACTGGCTGGTCATGCGGCGCAGGGCCTCGTGCTGGCCGACGTGTGCGGTGCCTTCGACGTGGTGGAACATCTCCTTCTGCCACACCGAGCCGTTGCGGCCGGTGACGCATCGCTGCTCGATGATGCCGAGCAGGGGCTCGCGCCATGCCGCGTCCATGCCGGAGCGCTCAAGACCGTCGTGGGCCAGCGGCAGCAGCCGCCTCAGGACCAGTTCGGACGCCGGAACCTCTCCCATCCCGGGCCAGTACAGGCGCGCGTCGATACCGAACCGTGCGCCCGCGTGCAGGTTGTCCTGGGCGGCGGAGAACGACATCCGCGACCAGACCGGCCGCTCCTCCTCGACCAGTGCGCGCGTGAGACCGTAGTAGAAGGCGCCGTTGGCCAGGACGTCGGCGACGGTGGGGCCGGCGGGCAGCACACGGTTCTCGACCCGCAGATGAGGCTTGTCGTGGGCGATGGCGTACACCGGGCGGTTCCAGCGGTAGATCGTGCCGTTGTGGAGGGTGAGCTCGGACAGTTCGGGGACGTCACCGCCGTCCAGCGTCTCCTTCGGGTCCTGCTCGTCGCAGATCGGCAGCAGCGGCGGGAAGTACCGCACGTTCTCCTCGAACAGGTCGAAGACGCTGGTGATCCAGCGCTCCCCGAACCACACCCGGGGACGGACGCCCTGCACCTTGATCTCCTGCGGACGGGTGTCGGTGGCCTGCTCGAACAGCGGGATACGGGTCTCGTGCCACAGCTCCTTGCCGAACAGGAAGGGCGAGTTCGCCGCCAGCGCCACCTGGACGCCGGCGATCGCCTGGGCCGCGTTCCAGTAGTCGGCGAACTCGTCCGGTGACACCTGGAGGTGGAACTGGGTGCTCGTGCACGCCGCCTCGGGCGTGATCGTGTCCGCGTAGGTGCGCAGCCGGTCCACCCCGTCGACCTCGATGCGCAGATCCTCTCCGCGGGCCGCGAAGACCTGCTCGTTCAGCAGGTGGTACCGCGGGTTCTCCGACAGGGCGGCCTCGCCGACGTCCGTCTGCCGCAGCGTCGGCAGGACCCCCACCATGATCAGGTGCGCGCCGACCTCCGACGCGCGGCCCTCCGCGTGGTTGAGCGCCGCCCGGATCTCCTCCTCCCAGGCGTCGGGGCCGCCGGCCGTCAGCCGCCGCGGTGGGACGTTGATCTCCAGGTTGAACCGCCCCAGCTCCGTCGACCAGGCGGGGTCGGCGATGGCCTTGAGGACATCGGTGTTCCGCATCGACGGTTCGGCGGCCTCGTCCACCAGATTGAGCTCGATCTCCAGCCCGACCTGGGGCCGCTCGTACTCGAAGCGCGACTCACGCAGCATCCGCGCGAACGCGTCGAGGCACGCCTGCATCTTGTTCCGGTACCGGCGGCGGTCGTCACGCGTGAACACCTGCGCCGGGACATCTCGCCCCATCGGCCCTCCCGCGTCCTGTGCGGACACCCCCTCGCTCCAGGGTCCCACTCCCTCGCCACCCGAACCAGCGAAGCCGGGCCCGGCGGTCCCTGCCCGGGGCCGCACACCCCCGTAGGCTCGGCGCGTGGCCCACACCGACGAGCGCGCCGAGGGCGCCGGACCGTTCACCACGCGCCTGACCAGGCGGCTCGCCACGGGCGGCATCTCGGTCTGGGAGTCCCGGGCGGCACGCAAGCGCGGCGTCCTCATCATCCGGCCGCAGGACGCGGCGGCGACCACGCGGTACGCGGACGAGGAAGCCCTGCGGCGGCTGCGGATCCTCAATACCGTGGTCGCGGCCGCATTCACGGTCGGCGGCGGGCTCTTCGTCGCCGGCGCCGCGATCGCCCAGTTCGGGTCCGGCAACGCCATGGAGAGCGCCACGGTCTACTTCGTGGGCGGGCTGTTCTTCAACACCGGTGCGTACGCCTCCGTACTGCAGGCCGTGAACGCGCCGCGCCGGAGCGGTGACGCCGGAGCGCTGGTCACGCACCGCTGGCGCTGGTGGAGCTACGAGCCCATGCGGATCGACTGGCTGAGCACGTTCGTGCTGTTCGTGGGCACCCTGGAGTTCGGCATCAATCTGCTGGACTCCTTCCTGCAGGGGCTGACCGTCCAGCAGGTGAACCGGCTGATCTGGGCGCCCGACGTCATCGGCTGCCTGCTGTTCCTGGTCTCCGGGCATCTCGCGCTGGCCGAGGTCAGCCACGGGCGGCTCCGGCTGCTTCCGCGGGACCTCGGCTGGTGGATCGCCGCGGTCAACCAGCTCGGCTCGGCCCTGTTCATGGTCTCGGCGATCGCCGCCTTCACCAATCCCGGCACCGGCGCCATGGTCAACGTGTCCATCGCCAACTGGGGCACGCTCACCGGAGCCGCGTGCTTCGTCGTCGGCGGCTTCCTGCAGTTCTTCGAACGGCCGGCGCCGCCCGCGTGACCCCGGCACCCCTGTGATCGGGTGACGGTCCGCGGCCGCGACAGCGTGTCGCTGCGGGGGCGGTCCGGGGGAGCGGGGTGCTGCGGAGACTGACCCCATGCGTGAAAGGTTCTCCCCGCCCGGCCCCGCCGGGATGCGCGAGCTGGAGCAGTTCGGGGCCATGGCGACGCTCACCGTCCTCGCGGGCGCCATCGACGCGATCAGCTTCCTCGCCCTGGGCCATGTGTTCACGGCCCTCGCCACCGGCAACCTGCTGTTCCTGTCCTTCGCCCTCGCCGGCCACGGCCATGTACCGGCCGCCCGGCCCGCCGTCGCCCTCGCCGCCTTCGCGCTGGGCGCAGGCCTCGGATCGCTGTTCCTCCGCCCGCTCGTCGCACGCGGGCTGCGCTGGTTCCCGGCGGCCCTGGTCATGGAGGGCGTCGTCCTCGCGGCGGCCGGTGCGCTGGCGCTGTGGCAGCACGGGACCGCCGTCCTGAACGAACGCCCGGACATCCTGGTCATCGCCCTGGTCGGCCTGGCGATGGGCATGCGGGCGGACGCCGTCCTGCGCACGGGCGTCCCCGGCATGCCCACCCTGCTCATCCAGATGTCCCTGGTGAGCCTGCTGCACGACCTGACCGCCGGTCCCCGTACCTCGCGGACGGCGCACGAGCGACGGATGGCCCGGCTCCGGCTCACCGGGACGATCGTGGGGATCTTCGCCGGGGGGTTCCTCGGCGCACTCATCGTGCCCTGGGGAACCGGCCGCGCCCTGCTCACGGTCGCCGCGGGCGTCCTGGTCGTCGCGGCACTCCACGTCCTGATCCCCCGCTACCCGGCGCCGTCCGAGGCGGGCCAGGGGGCCTCCTAGACCGGCAGCGCGCGGGCGATGTCCGGCAGCGTCACGAGCCGTCCGGGCGCGCTCCGGGCCACGAGCCGTCCCGGGGCCGGGCACCGCGCCGGCACCTGGCGCCCGGCCGTCACAGCCCGACGGCGCCGTCGATCCGCTCCCGGAGCAGGTCGGCGTGGCCGTTGTGCCTGGCGTACTCCTCGACCATGTGGACGAGGACCCAGCGCAGCGACACGGTGCCGCGCCACGCGTCCTCGCCCTCGACGTCCAGACCGGGTGCGCCGGCGACGAAGTCCTCGGCGAAGGACACCTCGGCGCGCCAGGCCTCCCACGCCCCTGCGATCACCGCGGCGTCCGGCGCGGCGTCGTCGAAGGCACGGTCCGGATGCGTCCGCGACGCGAAGAGCGGCGGTGCCTCCTGCCCGGCCATGACCTGCCGGAACCAGCGGCGTTCCACATCGGCGAGGTGCCGGACGAGTCCGAGCAGGGACAGCGTCGAGGGCGCGGCCGAACGCAGCGCCAACTCCGGCCCCAGGCCGGTGCACTTCAGCTCCAGTGTGGTGCGCTGTGCCCTCAGGAAGTCCACGAGCATCGTGCGTTCGTCGGCGTTGGCGCGGGAGACGAACCGGTCGTCGCGCTCCTCGGGTACGAACATCTCCGCCCGTCTGCGTGCATCGGCCATGGACACCATCATCGGCGCGGCCGGGCGCGATGTGGGCCGGAATGCCGGAACAGGGCGACCGGCGCCGCGCCGTCGTACCCGCAGGACGGTCGGAGCACCGCACGGGATCCGGGGCCGCGGCGTCGGCGCCGCAGGACCTCGGCGCCGGCGCCGCACAGTGGCCGCGGCCGCGCCCTTCAGTACCTCAGGACGGCGGCGATGCCGCTCGAGTCGCCGAGGCGGCCGTCCGGGACGAAGCGGACGTCGGCGCCCTTCTCCAGGGCCTGCTCGACGATTTCGTCGACCATGTCCTCGCGGGAGTCCGTGTCGCCGGGTTCGGCGGGCACCAGGTGGTTGCCCTCCTCGCGGACCGTCACGCGGTAGTCCTCCTCGACGACGAGCAGTCCGACCCGTCCGGCGGCGACGTTCTGCCACACCTCGTCGACCCCTGCGGCGAACTCGCGCCGTCCGTGGGAGTTCTCCACCTCGCGCAGCGTGTCGGCGATCTCCTGCTCCCGCTGCTCCTGGACGACGGGCCGCAAGGCCTGCCACACGGCTTCGGGCGTGGCGTGGGCGAGGCCTCCGTGCGGCACGTGGTGAGCCTTCGCGCCGACGGACCCGACGTCCGCCAGTGCCGCGAGCGCCGCCGCCTCTCCCGCCACGTACAGCCGCGACGGTGAGCCGACGACGCCCTTGAGCGCCGTGTCGGCCTCCCTCAGGAAGTGTCGCGTCCCCTCGTCCCGGAAGGTGCTGGGCACGTCCCCGATCTGCTCCTCGCGCTCGGCGTCCGGGTTCTCCAGGAGGGGCCTGGTGCGCGGGAAGCCGCCCATGCGCACCTCCACGACGCCGTGTGCGTCGCCCTTCCACAGGCTGACGCGGTCGGCGGCGACGGCCAGCACCCAGAAGGGCCGCTGGGCCTCGTGCGCGGCCACGAGGTTGCGGGTCAGGAAGCTGTCGGAGAGCACGACGCGCGCGGGTACGTCGCGGGGCAGCGTCCACACATGGTGTTCGCCGGGCGCAGCGAAGATGGCCAGCCCGTCCTCGGCGTGCACCAGATCGGTCTCCGCGAGGGCCCGGTCCAGCTGGGCGGCCACCTCCTGTCGCCGCTCCCCCGTGACGGCGGGATCCGCCTTGAGCCGCTTGGCCGCCTCGGCCACCAGATTGCGCAGCCGGATCGGGTCCTGCGCGTTGTCCGGCTCCCTGCGGTGCGTGGGCATCAGCACGGAGACCGCCGGATAGGGGCGCGGCCGGCGCAGTTCGGCGAGGACGGCGGGGGTGAGTGCGGGCGGCATGAGGCGCCTTTCAGGTCGGGTGCGCGTGACCAGGAAGCACTGATGAACGCACGCTATGTCCGCCTCGGACATGCTGCACTCCGTACGGCCCCGTATGGGGCGACGGACCGCCACGCCGCCCCGGCCGGCCGGGAACCGGTCCGATCCGGGAAGGCGCACCGGTCCGGGTCGGGGAGGGGCAGAGGGCCGGGTCCGGGAGGCGGACCGGGGCGGGTCGTCGGGCCCGAGCGGTTGTTCTCCCGGCACGGCCGCCCGACCATGGACATTAGCGATCGAGGCTGGTTGGTGCGATGAGCGAACCGAACGCGGAGAGCGCGGACCTGCAGGACCCCCTGGACATCACGCGGGCGGCCGCCGTCGTACTGGACGGGGCGGGGCGGATCATGGGCTGGAGTCCGGCGGCCGAGGCGCTGCTGGGCCATCCGCCCGAGGCGGTCACGGGGCGGCCCTTCGCCTCGCTCAGGGTGAACGGACCGCCGCTCGACTCCGTGGCCGGCGCCGGGTCCGTCTGCCGGTCCGGCCAGGTGGTCGACGTCCGGCACCGGGACGGCGGTGTGCGCCGGCTGGCGATGTCCGCCTGCGCCCTCTCCCACGAGGGGGCGGGCGAACCGGCGTGCATCCTGCTCCTCGCGGGGCAGGGCGAGGTGCGCGACTGGGACGCGCAGCTGGCGATGCTGCGCAGCCTGGTCCGGCACTCGCTGGTGGGCCTGAACATCTACGACCGGGATCTGCGGGTCGTCTGGGCCAATGCGACGGTCGGCCAGGAACTGGGCGGACCGGTACGGCAGTTCCAGGACCAGGACGCGGACGAGCTGTACCCGGACGGCCGCGTCATCTCCCCGGAGTTCCCGCAGACACTGACCGCGGTCATGCGGCAGGTGCTCGCCACCGGCGAACCGGTCATCGACCTGCACTACCGCGCCCGACTGCCGTCCGAGCCGGAGAGCGAGCGCGTCTGGTCCTGCTCCTACTACCGCCTCCAGGACGCCGTGGGGCGGGTGCTGGGCGTGTGCGAGGAGTCCGTCGACATCACCGACCGCTACCGGGCGCACCAGCGGCTGGTGCTGCTCAGCGAGGCAGGCACACGGCTCGCCCGGAGTCTCGATCTGCGCCAGACGGCCCGGGAACTCGCCGACATCGCGGTGCCCCGGCTCGCCGACCAGACCGATGTGGCCGTGCTGGAACCCGTGCTCAACGGGGACGAGCCGCTCCCCTACACCGACTTCGCCGAACGGGTGGGCCTGCTCCGGGTGGCGAGCCGGTCCATGACGCACCTCACGCCCGACGCCGCACACGAGCGCCGCGAGAGCGACAGCTATCCGGCCCACTCCCCGCCCGTGCGCTGTCTGGCCACGGGCCGGTCGTTCGTGTACGGCACGGAGGACACCGCGTTCTCGGCGTGGCCGGCCGGCACACCGGGTCCGGCCGGGGGCTTCCGGTCGGTCATGGGCGTGCCGCTGCGGGCCCGGGGCACGGTGCTCGGCTGTGCGATGTTCTTCCGGCAGGGCGCCGAGCCGTTCACCGCCGACGACCGTCTGCTGGCGGAGGAACTGGTGGCCCGGGCCGCGGTGTGTCTGGACAACGCCCGGCGGTACCGGCGTGAGCGCGGCGCCGCCCTCACCCTGCAGCGCAGCCTGCTGCCGAAGAGTGTGCCGCCGCAGACCGCGGTGGATCTCGCGTACCGCTATCTGCCCGCGGACAGCCGCGCGGGCGTCGGGGGCGACTGGTTCGACGTGGTGCCGCTGTCCGGCACCCGGGTGGGCCTGGTGGTCGGCGACGTGGTCGGCCACGGTCTGGAGGCGGCGGCCACGATGGGCCGGCTGCGGACGACGGTACGCGCCCTCGCCGGTCTCGACCTGGCCCCGGACGAACTGCTCGCCCGCCTCGACGACCTCGTCGGCCATTCCGTCGAGCGGCCGTCCGAGCGGTCCGAGGAGCCGAGGGCCGAGGACGACGCGGTCCGCGGGGCGACCTGTCTGTACGCGGTGTACGACCCCGTGTCCGGGCTGTTCAGCATGGCCAGCGCGGGCCATCTGCCGCCCGCGGTCGTCGACTCGGCGACCGGCGAGATCAGCTATCCGGCCCTGGAGCCCGGACCGCCCATCGGGATCGGCGGTCTGCCCTTCGAGCGCACCGATCTGCATCTGCCGGAGGGCAGTGTGATCGGCCTCTTCACCGACGGGCTGGTGCGCGCCGCCAGCCGCGACGTGGACACCGGGCTCGGCCGGCTGGGCACCGTCCTGTGCCGCCACGCGCTGTCGTTGGAGGAGCTGTGCGACATGGCCATCGGGACGCTGCTGCCCGGGCCGGCGGTCGACGATGCGGCGCTGCTGCTCGCGCGGACCAGGAGGCTCGGCGCGGACCACGTCGCCCAGTGGGAGCTGCCGACCGATCCGGCGGCGGTCTCCCGTGCCCGCAAGGAGGCCACCGCCCAGCTGGGGATCTGGGGCCTCGACCATCTGACGTTCACGACCGAGCTGATCGTCAGCGAGCTGGTCACCAATGCGATGCGGCATGCGACGGGGCCCATCCAGCTGCGGCTCATCCGGGACCGGACGCTGATCTGCGAGGTCTCCGACGGTGGCCACACCTCGCCGCATCTGCGCCGTGCCGCGACCGACGACGAGGGCGGCCGCGGCCTGTTCCTCGTCGCGCAGATGACCCGGCAGTGGGGCACCCGGTACACGTCCACGGGCAAGACCATCTGGACGGAACAGGACCTCGGTCCCGAGCTCCTGGACTGAGTCAGCGGTCCAGGACCGGTGCGCTCGGGCTCGTGTCCCCTCGGCTTGATGCCCCGGTCCCCCGGTACCACGCTGGACTCAAGGGGATCGTCCTCCAGAGGGCTCACCGCCTGCGAGATGAACGGCCATGACGCAACAGCGCTCCGCCCCGGACGGCCGGACGGCCGGACGCCCGGCGTACCCGGCCACGGCCGTCGTCGACGAGGCCGGACGTGTGATGCGGTGGAGTCCGGGCGCCGAGCGGCTGCTCGGGCACCGGGCCGTCGATGTGGTGGGCCGGCCCGCCGCCGGGCTCCTCGCCGACGAGGGGACCGCCGATGCGTCCGTGCCGATGCTCGCCGGGCGGCGCCGATGGGCGGGCCGGGTGTCCCTGCGGCACCGCGACGGCCGCCGGGTGGAGACCACGCTGCTGGCGCACCGGCGGGTTTCCGGTTCCGGGAACCCCGAGTGGCTGCTGGTGTCCCCGCCGCTGCGGGAGCCGCCGGTCCGGGGGACGGGCGAGCCGTTGCTGGAGCTGGTCTTCGACCAGTCCCCGCAGCTGATCGCCGTCTTCGACACGGATCTGCGGCTGCTCCGGGTCAATGCGGAGATGCAGCGCGCCGTGGACTTCTCCGAGGACGAGCTGCGGGGGTTCCTGCTGTCGGAGGTCGTGGTGCACCCCGAAGGTCCGCGGCTGGAAGCCCTCATGCGGCATGTGCTGGAGGGACACGGCCCGCGGTTCGTGGAGACCGATCTGCGGGCGCCCGGCGCTCCGATAGAGAACCCCTGGGCCATCTCGCTCGGGCCGGTCACGGACGGCGACGGCAGCATACGTGGTGTCACGCTGGCGGCACTGGATCTGAGCAAGCGGCAACACGCGCGCGACCGTCTGCTGCTCCTCAACGAGGCCGCCGGCCGTATCGGCAGCACCCTCGACCTGGAGCACACCGCGCAGGAGCTGGCCGACGTGGCGGTGCCCCGGCTCGCGGACTACGCGAACGTGGATGTGCTCGCCCATCTGACCGAGGGCGACGAGCCGCCGCCGGGCTCGGTGAGCGGGGAGGTCAGCATGCTGCGGCTCGCGCACCAGTCGGTGCTGGAGGGCTGCCCCGAATCCCTGGTGGGCCCTGGCGGCACGGTGGTGTACCCGGAGTTCTCGCCACCGGCCGAATGCCTCGCCGACGGCAGGCCCGCGCTGCTGGAGATCACCACGGAGCTGTTGGACCGGTGGACGTCCCGCGACCCCGCAAGGGGCGCGAAGATCCGGGCCTTCGGCACACACTCGGCGCTGGTGGTGCCGATCCGGGCCCGCGGCACGACGCTCGGGGTCGCCGTCTTCACTCGCCACCGCACGCCCGAGCCGTTCGGCCTCGACGACCGGCTGATGCTCGAGGAGATCACGGCGCGGGCCGCCGTGTGCATCGACAACGCCCGCCGCTACGCCCGGGAACGGGCCACGGCCATCACCCTCCAGCGCAGCCTGCTGCCCCAGTCGCTGCCGCACCAGGCGGCCGTCGAGATCGCCTCGCGCTATCTGCCCGCGGGCGCCCGGGCCGGCGTGGGCGGGGACTGGTTCGACGTGATCCCGCTGTCCGGAGCACGCGTCGCGCTGGTCGTGGGCGACGTGGTGGGCCACGGCATCCAGGCGTCCGCCACGATGGGCCGGCTGCGCACCGCGGTGCGCACCCTCGCGGACATCGACCTGCCGCCCGACGAGTTGCTGACCCACCTCGACGACCTGGTGACCCGCCTGCCCTGGGCGCCGGACACCGCGGACAACGCCGATGCGGCCCCCGAGTCGGCCGGGGACGTCGGCGCCACCTGTCTGTACGCCATCTACGACCCGCTCGCGCAGCGCTGCACCCTGGCCAGGGCCGGCCATCCCGAGCCCGTCGTGGTCACGCCGGGCGGCAGGGCCGCGCCGGTCGACCTGCCCGTGGGGCCGCCGCTGGGCCTCGGCGGCCTGCCCTTCGAGTCCGCCGAGATAGACCTGCCCGAGGGCAGTCTGCTGGCTCTCTACACGAACGGCCTGGTCGAGGGCCGGCACGACGACATCGGCCTGCGACAAGCCGCCTTCCACCGCTCCCTCGCGCAGCCCACGGCCTCCCTCGACGACATCTGCGACAACGTGCTGGCCGCGCTGCTCCCCGACCGAACCGACGACGACGTGGCACTGCTCATCGCCCGGACCCGGGCCCTGGACACCGACCAGGTCGCCTCCTGGGACGTGCCGCCCGACCCGGCCGCCGTCGCCGCGGTCCGCAAACAGGTCTCCGACCAGCTCGAACGGTGGGGCCTGTGCGACGTCGTGTTCACGACGGAGCTGGTGGTCAGCGAGCTGGTCACCAACGCGATCCGGCACGCCAAGCCGCCCATACATCTACGGCTCATCCATGACCGGACGCTCATCTGCGAGGTCAGCGACGCCAGCAGTACGGCCCCGCATCTGCGGCGGGCCCGGGTCTTCGACGAGGGTGGCCGCGGGCTCCTCCTGGTCGCCCAGCTGACCGAACGCTGGGGAACCCGCCAGGGCCGTACCGGCAAGACCATCTGGGCGGAGCAGTCGCTGTCCGACCAGTGAGCCCGCCGTCCGCCCTCTCACGCGGTCCGCACGCGACCTCGCCGCACGCGCGGCCGCTCACGCCGACGTGAGGCGGGCGCGGAGGGCTGCTGCCACGGCGTCCGACTGGGCGTCCGTCAGACGGTCGGCGGCGGGGCCGTTGAGGAGGCCGAAGACCTTGGTGCCGCGCAGCTCCACGGGAAGGTCCGCCATGCGGGGCACGACATGGAAATGGACGTGCGCGAAGCCCTCCGCCTCGGCGAACTGGACGACGTAGGTCTTGGCGCAGCCGGTCTCGCTGCGCAGCGCGCGCGAGAGTGCGACCTGCCAGGTGCCCAGCGTCGCGGCCTCGGCGTCGGTGAGTTCGTGCACGGCGGTGACATGGCGGCGGGGCAGCAGCACCAGCCAGCCGGGCAGTGCCGTGCCGAGGGCATGGGCCACCCTCCAGTGCCGGTCGGCGGCGATGCGCTCGCGCGGCGGGAGGTCGTCGAACTGCGCTTCCTGGCTGCAGGCGTAGCACCGGGGCGTCGTCACGGCACCGATCGTAGAACCCTGTTGCGGCGTCAGTCCGGGTTTCCGGTGGCCAGTTGGGTGTCGAGCCAGTCGAAGACCCGTTGCTCGAAGAGGGCCCGGCCCATGGGTTCGCAGTGCAGATGGGCGCCCTCGGACGCGGAGAACCGGACCAGTTCCTTGGGGCCGGGCAGGGCGTCGTACAGGCGCTGGGATGCGCCGGGCCAGAAGTGTTCGCCCTCGGGGTCGGTGATGAGCAGCGGCGTGGTGATCCGGTGGGCCACCGGCAGCACGTTGTACTTGGCGACCTCGGCGAGCACGTCGTACGGGGACTCGATGCCGTACGGCTTGGCGCGCCAGCGCCACATGGCGGCCAGGGCGGGCTCCGAACCCAGGCCCTCGTGCATGACCCGGTCGAAGGTCTCGCGGTCGCCGGAGTCCCACAGCGCGCGCAGTTCGGGGCCGAGGTTGTGCCACCAGCTCTCGGCGACGTCGACGACGCCCGGGTCGGCCACGGCGGCGGCGATCCGGTGCTCGAAGGCGAGCGCCCTGGGGACCCAGTAGCCGGCCTGGCTGATCCCGGCGAGCGCGATGCGCCGGCCGTCCACGTCGTCGCGGTCCAGGAGGAAGTCCACGACCGGTGTGACGACCTTCTCCCAGTCGGGGCGGAAGGTGACCCCGCCCTCGAAGAGCATGGACTGCTGGCCCGGTCCGTCGAACAGCAGAGCTCGGTAGCCCCGCGCCACCGCCGGTGCGCCCAGGAGGGTCCAGGCCGCGGAGACGGGGCCGTCGCTGCCGTTGTTGACGATGACGGTGGGCAGCGGCCCGGAGGCGCCCCTCGGGCTCAAGAGGTAGCCCGGCAGCGCGATGTCCTCGTAGGGGATCGCCACGCGCTCGGCGGGCGGGTCCCACAGCTCGGCGAAGCGGTCGAAGCAGTCGCGGTGTTCCGGGAAGACCTCCCCCAGCCGCCCCTCCGGGTCGGCGCACGCGTCGACGGCCACCAGGGCCGTCCCGAAGTACCCGGCGGCTCGCAGATAGGCGTCGCGCGCACTGACCGGGTGCCGGTCCGCCGCGCACTTCTCGGCCTGTCCGTGCACCGTGCGGGCGAGGGCCGTCCAGGCCGCGAACCACGCCTCGCCGTCGCCGTCGGCGGCGGTGGATGCGGTGGCCAGGACCTCTCCCACGTCGGCGCCCTGCTGCCATGCGGAGCCCAGGGCCAGGAGGATCTCGTAGTTGAACTGCTCGTTCGCGCTGAACCGGTACGCCATGCCGACTCCAGTACGCCGTGCGGACGTCCCCCTGCCCAGAACCGGGGATCTCTCCCCACCGTCCAGGCTAGGAGTGGCCGCCCCCGGTCCGCACCCGGACGTGCCGGCGCCCGCGGAGACGGCCGTGTCGACGTACTCGTCCTCGCCGAACATGGTCAGGATGATCACCCGCGGCGGCACCGGCAGGGCGCGGATCTCGCGGGTGGCGGGGGGTCCGTCCATACCGGGCATCCGGATGTCCAGCAGGGCCAGGTCGGGGCTGAACTGCCGTGCCGCCTCCAGGGCGCTGCGGCCGTCCCACGCCTGGGCGACGACGTGCACGTCGGTCCACGGACTCGAGGACGTCGCTGATCCCGCGGCGCACGATCTCGCTGTCGTCGGCCACGAGGACGTGGATCACCATGGCGCACGGTCCCCGCACACCGCTTCCGGGCGGCTCACGGGGGACCGTCGGACCCGGACGCCGCCGGTCCGCCGGGCCGGGTGTCCGCGGGCCGGGATGCGTAGAGCCGGGCGTGGTAGCGGCCTTCGGCCTCCCGTCCCGTGGGGTCCTCGCCGTTGCGGCGCACGCTGGCGACCGCGTGCCGCTGTTCGGCGGCGTCGGTGAAGCGGCGCTGCGGGTAGGTGTGTTCGTCGTCCCGGACGGTGGTCAGCCCGTACCCGGCCAGGGCCTCGACCACGGCGTCGTAGGGGACGGTCCGCAGTACGAAGGCGCTGATCCACACCGGGCGCCGGGCGCAGTCCAGCAGGGCCCGGAACGTCCTGTCGGTGACATAGCTGCCCGCCCCCGTGGCCGTGATCAGCCCGGTCTTGGCCATCGCCGCGCGGAGGCCGGGGCTCGGGGGCGTCCGCTCCAGGTTCTCGGCGTACCCCTCGTCGAGGAGGCCGACGGCGAGGGCGTAGTGGACGGCCTGCTCGGACGCGTCGAGTCCGATCACCGGTCCGGCGTCCTCGCGGCGGTGCGCAGCGTAGAACTCCCGGTCGTGGGCGATGAGTTCGTCGACGCCCAGGTCGCGGACCCCGGGGCCGGTGTAGTGGGCGAAGAGGTCGGCCAGGGTGAGGTCGTGGTTGAGGAGGGCGGCGTTGATGCCGTACGAGCAGGCCACGTCCAGGACCGTGACGGGGGCACCGCCCTCGGCCGCCGACCGTGCGCTGCGGGTGCGCCGGAAGACGCTCTGGGCGTGGTGCGGGATCTCGTACGCGAGCGGTGCGAGGCGCCGGAAGAAGGCACGGGGGTCCGGCCGGGTGTAGATGTCGTCGAACCGGGTCTTCCCCTTGCCCGAAGCGGGTCGGCCTAGGAGCACGATGCATACCTCCCCGGTGGTGGCGAGCGCCCGGGACGTCCTTGGACACCCGGTGTCGCGGGAGGCCGGGTGCACCGCCCGGCGGGATCCGGCCGTGCCGCCCGCGCCCGGGAGGGGCGCCCGGATACGTCCCCACGCCCCGTCTTCATCTTGGGTCAGTGCGCCGGGACGTGCCACTTCGTCCGGGGCGGGCCACCGCGCGGCCGCCGTCGTACGGCCCCGGGGCACGAGCGCCGCGGGGTGCCACCGGCGGGGTTCTCACCGGGTGACCGGATGGGCCGGGGACGGCACCGGGGCGGTCCGCAGCCGGAGAGGGCCCCGAGCCGGGACCGCGGCCGGAGCCGGGGAGGCCGGTGGCGAACGTGGTCCGGGCGCCCCGCCGTGCAGCGGGACGCCCGGTCCGTGCCGTCGGCGGTCAGTGACCGGCGGACGGGGTGTTGGCGGCGGTGACGTTGACCGCGGCCCAGGCCGCGTTCACCGTCCGGTACTCCGTGCTGGAGGTGCCGTACATGTCGGCGGCGGCCTGCAGCGTCGCGGCGCGCGCGTCGTGGAAGTCGGTCGTGGAGACCATGTAGCGGGTGAGCGCACGGTAGAAGATCGACGTGGCCTTCGCCCGGCCGATCCCGGTCACCTTCGACCCGTCGTAGGTGGGCGAGTCGTAGTGGAAGCCGCCGATCGTCTTCTTGCCGCTGCCCTCGGCGAGCAGGTAGAAGGCGTGCGAGGAGACACCGGAACCGGCGTGCACCTCGGTGTCGTACGCCGCGGGCGACCAGTTGTCGATCGTTCCCTCGATCCTGTCGAGGGACGGGTGGTCGAGGCGGCGCAGGAACTTCTGCCGCAGCCCGAGCTTCTCGCCCATGAGGTAGTTCGGCGGGTTCTTCGGATTGTTCGTCGCGAACTCGACGTCCGAGCCGAAGATGTCCGCGAGCGACTCGTTGAGTGCCCCCGGCTCGCCGAACTGGTTCTGGTGCTCGTCGACGCGGGTGGGCTCCAGGCCCGCCGTGGCGTCGACGACGCCGTGCGTCAGCTCGTGACCGGTGACGTCGAGGACCACGAGGGGCTTGGTGAACATCCGGCCGTCCCCGTCGCCGTACAGCATGCAGCCGCAGGTGGGGTCCCAGAAGGCGTTGGCGACCTTGTGCCCGAAGTGGACCATGGCGTGGGCGCCGGTGCCGTTGTTCTTGATGCCCTTGCGACCGAAGGTCTTCTTGTAGAAGTCCAGGGTCTTGGTGATGCCGTACTGGGCGTCCACGGCCGCGGAGGAGGGGTTCGACGTGGCGCCGTTGCCCCAGCGGTCGGTCGTGCTGGTGAGCTTCGTGCCGCGCTTGAAGTCCTCCAGCAACCGGCCCTTGGCGTCCCGGGTCTCGGTGCCCCAGCGGGTGGGGTCCTTGAGCAGGAAGCCGTTGCGGGACGTCTGCGTGGTGGTGAGCCCCACCGTGCCGACGAACAGCGACGAGCCGGTGCCGTGAGCGGTACGCGGGTAGCCGCCCGCGGCGGGGGCCTGCGGCGTCGCCGAGACGGCCGGACCGTTCGCGCCGATACCGGTGGCGGGGTTCGCCTTCTCGCCCCTCTTGCGCAGCGCCTCGCGGACCCGGGGCGACAGGAACTCGTCGCTGTCGGGGGTGTTGCTGCGCACCTTGCCGGTCACGGCGTCTACGACGACCGTGCTGGAACCGCCCTCGGTGGAGCGGCTGTCGGTCACCTGCACCTGGTAGGCGAGCGCCGACGCGCCGTCCCGCGCGTCGAGGACGAGTTCCGCGGTGCCCGCGTCACCCCGGGCGGCCTCGGCCGCCTTGTCCTCGGCCTGCTGCGCCGTCAGCTTGGCCGTCGTGGTGGCCGGCTTGACGGTGTGGGCGGCGGCCCGCGTCACACCGACGTAGGAGGTGTTCTTGTCCAGGTGGATGACGAGGTCGCCACCGAGGACGGGCATCCCGCGGTGGGTCCGGACGAAGCGGACGTGCCGCCTGCCCTCCGGGTCGACCATCGCGTCCTTGGCCACCAGGGTGTCGCCCTTGGCGACGCCGGTGGCCGCCGCGTGGGCGAAGGCGGCCTTGCGGGCCGCGTCCACCAGCGGCTTGAAGGCCGGGGACGAGGCGGGGCCGGAGGCGGTCACGGACGATGCCGCGGCCCGGACCTCTTCGGGGGCGGACGGGGCCGCGATGGCCGCGCCCGTGGTGAGCGTGGCGGCCGTCGTCACGGCGACGGCTATCGCCACGCTGCGTATGTGGGGTCTACGCACTGATCGGGGTTCCTTCGGAAACGGGCGGCCGGACGTGCCAACCGCCATGGCACACGGCGCCGTTGGGCGCGGTGCGGGGCCATCCGGCCCCGAGGCGCAACCCTTACCGATCAGGCATGTACATGTAAAGCCGAAAGATCCCTTTTCTCCGGATGGGAGGGGATTCTTTGCGTTTGTTCACCATGGGGTGATCAGGGGGTGACCAACCGTGCGTCGCCCAGGGAGATGTGACGGACCGCAAGGAGGTTGCCCACGGGCTCCGCGCCCGGTGGGATGTGATCAACGTCGCACGGCCGTCTCCCCCGTGCCGGGGTGCGCGCCACGGCGAGCGCCCCGCGGGTGTACGAGGCCGAGGGAAAAGAGGCCGGGGGAAAACCCGTCGCCCCGCGCGCGGGGGCACGGGACATCACATGTGCGGCACGGCCTCGTGGCGGACGCGTACGGCGAGTGCGGCCACGTCGTCCTCCGCATGACGGGCGTCCAGGCGACCCAGCACGATGTCGAGCACCGCCTCGACACCGGCGCCCGGCGGCAGACGCAGCCCGGCGAGCCGCGACAGTGACACGTCGATGTCCTCACCGCGCCGCTCGACGAGGCCGTCGGTGAACATCAGCAGGGTCTCCGACGGGACGATCTCGCGGGTGACGAGCTCGTACCCGCCGAATCCCGTGCCCAGCGGCGGTCCGACCGGCGTGTCCAGCAGGGCGACGGTGCCGTCGCCGGCGATGAGCGCGGGCGGCAGATGGCCGGCGCTGGAGAAGGTGGCCATGCCGCGCGCGGGGTCCACCCGCACGAGCAGACAGGTGGCGGGGCGGCGCGCGTCGTCCTCGGCGACCATCGCGTCGAGCTGGCGCAGCACCCGGTGGGGCGGCAGGTCCGTCGACGCCACATAGCGCAGCATCGAGCGGTAAGCGTTCATGTCCACGGCCGCGTCCAGGCCGTGGCCCATGACGTCGCCCATCACCAACAGGGTGCGGCCGTAGTGCAGACGCACGGTCTCGTACCAGTCCCCGCCGACCATGGCGCTGGTGCCGGAGGGCAGATAACGGGTGGCGACCTCCAGGTTGGGGTGGGGCCGGCCCGGCTCGGCCAGCAGCGCCCCCTGGAGTTTCAGCACCGTGCTGTGCGCCTCGGCGTGCTCACGGGCGTGGCCCACGTGCACGGCCGCGAGGCGGGCCGCGTAGTGCACGGTCGCCGTCTCGTCCGCCGCGAAGCCCTCGGCGCCGGCCCGGACGGCCAGCAGGACGCCGTACAGACGGCCGTGTGCCACCAGGGGCACCGAGACGGCCGCCACCGGGAGGGACGGCTCGCTCAGGCCCGTGGCGGCGGTGATGGGGTGCCCCTCGTCCAGCGCCTGGACCGGCAGCGCCCCGGCGTACTCGGAGAACTCGCCCTCGAGCAGTTCGGTGCGGCCCGCCGTCGCGACCCGGCGGAGCGTGGTGTCGGATGCGGGGCTCGCCGTGGGCGCGCCCTCGACCAGCAGGTTGACGGCCGCGGCGTCGCACAGCCGGGGGCACAGGAACCCGACCAGCTCCGCGCAGGTGGTGTGCTCGTCGAGCGTGGTGCCGATGCGGTCGACGGCGAGCTCCATGGCGTGCAGCCGTGCCCGGATACGGGCAGGGTCCCGCACCTCGTCCCCCGGCTCCCGCTCCTGGCCCGACACGTCACCTCCACAGCGGACGTCCACCCGGTGCCCCCGCTGCGCGCGACGCACCGGTGCAGTGCACCCCCTGCTTCCGACCATGCACTCGTGCAGCCATACCACCACTTGAACGGCCGCATCACCTGCAACGACGCTCACCACCGCGAACGGCGGTCGCGTCCGTGCCGGCCGCGTTGTCGGACCCACCACCTACGGTGAGCCCATGGAGAGACGGGAAGGCACACGCGCGGTTCGGCTCGAACCGTGGTCCGAGGACGACTTCGAGCTGCTCGTCAGGAACAACGCACCGGAGATGACCGAGCACCTGGGCGGCCCCGAGACACAGGAACAGCTCGTCGAGCGGCACCGGCGCTATCTGTCGCTCGGCGAGCGCGGCCGCATGTTCCGCATAACGGTGGAGACCGATGGCACCGACGGCGCGGTGGCCGCCGGCGCCATCGGGTACTGGGAGCGGGACTGGCAGGGCGACATGGTGTGGGAGACGGGGTGGGGAGTGCTGCCCGGTTTCCAGGGGCAGGGCGTGGCCGCGGCGGCCGCACGGCTCGTGGTCGAGCAGGCCCGGGCCGCCGGGCGGCACGCGTCGCTGCACGCCTTCCCCTCGGTCGACCACCCCGCGTCGAACAGTGTGTGCCGCAAGGCGGGCTTCGAGCTCGTCGGCACCTGCGCGTTCGAGTATCCGAAGGGGCACTGGGCCCGCAGCAACGACTGGCGGATCACCCTCTGAGCGCGGCTCCGGCGCGGAGTTGCGGCCCCACGCCGGAGTCCCGGCCGGACGCCGCGCCCCACCCGGTCCCGGCACCGTGCGCAGGCGACCGGGCCGGTGCGCATCCATCCCGCACCGCCCGGGACCGCGGCGGCCGGTTCGGTGCCACGGGCGCCCGTTCGGAGCCGCGGGTGCTTGACCGGAGCCGCGGGCGCTCGACCGGCCGGGGGCCTGGCCGCCGCCCGTCCGCCTACAGCTGCTTCTCCAGGAGCGTCACGGCGTACGGGCTGCCGATGCCTCCGTCCTTCGCCCCCTGCTCGCCGACGACCGTGTAACCCGCCTGCTCGTAGTAGGCGCGCAGCCGGGGGTTGTTCGCCAGGCAGTCCAGTCGGCACAGGTCGCGCCCGGCGGCCGCGATCCGGCGCTCCGCCTCGGCCAGCATGCGAAGTCCGGTTCCCGGCGGGGCGGTGCGCCGGTCCGTCATCAGCCGGTGGACGTAGCCCGCGGTGGGCGGCCGGGGTCCCCAGGCGGCCGGGTCGTCCCACCACAGCTCCCAGGCGCCGGCGGTCGGTCCGTCCGGGCCGAGCGTGGCGATCCAGACCTCGCCGTCCGCGAGCCGCTCGCGGAAGTGGCGCTCGCCGAGCTGCCCCGGCTTCCACTGGTCGATCCCGTGGGCGAGCTGCCAGCGTGCCGCATCGTCGCGGAGCCGGACCAGCTCGGCCAGATCGCGTTCTCCGGCCCGGCGGAAGGACAGCGCCGCCCCGGCGTCCGCGGGCTCGACGAGCTGGGCGCGCAGGGCGGCCACCAGCGCGTCGTCGACGCCGAGCACGTCGGTGACGTACCCGCGCACCGAGCCGTGCCGCTCGGCGAGCGCGGCGAGGAACAGACGCATCACCGCGGCCGGGGCCCGGCCGTATCCGGGCCAGTCCGGCAGCCTGCCGGCGTGGTCGGCGCGCCAGTCGGCGACCAGGCGTTCGGTCGCGTGCTCGGTGAGCGTGAAGTCCGCGACGATGTCGTCCTCGCCCACGCCCAGCAGCGTCAGTACGAGCGCGGCCAGCAGGCCCGTGCGGTCCTTGCCGGACGCACAGTGGAACACAAGGGGTTCGTCGCCGGCGTCGGCGATGACCTCCAGGGCACGGCGCAGTTCCTTCGCACCGTCGTGGGCGACCTCGAGATAGCGCTCGGCGAGATAGGCGCCCGGCTCGACGTCGGTCCCCAGGGCGGCCTGGTCGTAGGGCCGGTGCTCGATGCTCAGGTTGTGGTAGGTCAGCGAGGCGTGCTCGGGAACCCGGCCCTTCGTCTCGATCTCCCAGGGGTAGCGCAGGTCGATGACATGGCGGACGCCCAGCGCCCGGAAGCGCTCCCAGTCCCGGCCCCGGAGCTTGCCCAGGGAGTCGGAGCGGAACAGTCGTCCCGGCCGCACCGTCCTGCCGTCGTCGGTCCGATATCCCCCCAGGTCACGGAAGTTGTGCAGGCGCTCGAAGGGTATGTCTCTGATCACGGGACAGGACCTTATGCGGGCTTGCCCACACGGGGGACGCGTTTCAGCAAGGCCACGGTCAGACCGGTCAGCCGCGAGGTGGCGGCCACCCTGTAGTGACCGCGCAGGGCGTCCCGTTCGTCGTCGGGCAGCCACTGGAGGGGGTCGGAGGGATTCCGGGCGGCCACCAGCCAGATACGCGGCGCGGTGCCCAGGCACCGCTCGGGCGCCGCGCAGTCGGTCGCCGTCAGGTCGTTCCTGTCGACGGCGGACTCGCCGAGGAAGACGTCGCGCATCGTGCCGAGCCGACGGGGCAGGTAGTACCTCACGCCCACGTCGCAGATCGTGTAGTGGCATCCGGAGCGGTCGTACGCCACGGCGTCCCCGCCCCGGTAACCGTCGCGGATGACGTCCGCCGCCCCGCGGTAGTCCATCCTGGGCCCGTCGTCATCGGCGGGATAGGCGACCCAGTGGTGGGCGAAGGTGTCGCGCACCGCACACTGATCGGGAACCGACAGCCCGGCGAGGGCGACCAGCGCGAGCGGCAGCACCGCGCCGGCGCGCGCCCGCTCGGAGACCCGGGCGATCCCGGCCCCCGCGGGCAGGGCCCATGCGGGCAGCGTGAACACGAAGTACCGCGGGTCGAAGTACGAGATGCCTCCCTGGGACACGGTCCACACCAGCAGCAGCGGAAGCACGGTCATGGCGGCGCAGAGGAGGAGAGCGTCCCGACGGTCCGGCCACACCCGCACGGCGAGCAGCCCGAGCACCACCAGCGCCCCGGGCACAAGGGCGGACTTGAAGACCGTCTCCCACACGCTGAGCAGTTCGCCCACGCCCGGCGTGGGAAGGAAGGAGATCTGCCGGTGCGCCTGCCGCTGCCCCAGCACGAGTACGGGGCCGGCGCACACGAGGCCGGCGACGGCCGCGAGCCCGAACCCCGCCACCGGCCGCACCGCGGGCCCGCGTCCCGGCGGGCGCAGTGGCCTGCCCCCGGCGCGCAGCTCGAACCCGGATCCCGCTCGGCCGCCGGACCGCGCCCGCAGCAGCACCGCGACCGCATGTCCCGCCAGCACGGTGAGCGCCACCAGATGCAGCAGCCCGATCGCCCCCACGCACAAGGCATATCCGCACCACCACGGCCGGCGCCTCGGGGTGTCGAGTGCCCGCAGGAGCACCCATGTGGCCAGCGCGACCGCGAGCGTGACCAGGGCGTACGCGCGGGCCTCCTGCCCGTAGCGGCTGACCGCCGGCAGCAACGCGAACACCAGGCCGGCCGCGAGTCCCGCCCGGGCGTCGAACAGTCGGCGTCCCACGCAGGCCACGCAGACCGCGGTTCCGGCCATGGCGAGCGCCGATGGAAGCCGCATGACCCGGACGGCGTCCCCGAACACGCCGATCCAGCCGTGCATGAACAGGTAGTAGGTGCCGTGCACGGCGTCCACGTTCTCCAGCACCCTCCCCAGGCGACCGGTGCTGCGGGTCGCGACCTCCCAGGTGGTCAGTTCGTCCCACCACAGCAGCGGGTCCGCCATCCGGTACAGCGTCAGGGCCAGGGTCAGCAGGGCCGGCCACAGCCATACGAGGTACGGCAGTTCGCGCAGTGCGTCGCGCAGCCGGCGTCGTCGGGCCGTGCCGCGCGTCGCGGCGTGCGCGCGGTCCGAGTCGTGGGAGACGAACGGTGCCATGGGGAAGTCAACGTCCTCCGAGCGGAGTCGCGCCGGGCGGCGGGGCCGTCGAGCGGGCGCGTCGGGCTGTGATCCGGATCCGGCCGGCCTTCAGATCTACCGGTCCCGCGGGGTCCGTTGGGGAAGGCGCGACGTGGCGGGCTGCGGCATTCCCACGCCCAGGCCGCGAGGACAGGGCCCGGGACGGCGCCGCCGCCGGTCGACCGCGCATGCCGTGGCCACCCGCCGCGGAGTCTGCGGCACGCCCCGGCCGGCACCAACCGGGGCCGGAACCCACGGCCGGGTAGGCTGGCACGCCTATGCCTCCCATACGTCCCGCCCGCCGCGCCGACAGGACACGGCGGTGCCGGCGCGCGGTTCCGACGGCCGTCCGTGCCGCGGCTTGGGTGGCCGTGACGGCGGGCGCGGCGGTCGGATGCGCGGCCCCGTCGGGCCTGACGGACGCAGGCGTGGCGCCCCGTCTCTCCCCGCCGGTGAGCGCATCACCGCTGTGGCCCCGGGAGTCGCTGCCCGAGCGGCCGGCGGGCAAGGGCGAGAGCGGTTCGCGATTTCCCGAGTACCCCGTGGTCGAGGGGGTCCGGGTGCCCGCCGGCGGGATCCGGGACGTGTCTGCGGTCGATCTGCTGCGCAGGGACAACCTTGCGCCCAAGCTGATACCGGCCGCCATGGACGCGTGTCCCGGGGCCTGGTGCGGACTGCGCAAGCCGGTCTACCGGGACGTCACGGGCGACGGACGGGCCGAGCTCCTGGTGGCCGTGGACGACCGCTCCGTCGGCATGACGCTCTTCGAGGTGTACCGGGCATCGGGCCGCAGCGTGCGTCCGATCCTGGTCACCTGGGGGCGCCTGGGTCTGACCGGAGCGACGTACGGCCACGACCTCGTGGTCAGCTCCACCGGCGAGGACGGCCGGCTGACGACCCGTTACCGATGGAACGGCCGGGTCATGACCGCGTCCGTCCCCCAGGACGGACTTCCCGCCCCGGCCGGCGAGGAACCGACGCCCGGCCCCGCCACGCCGCATGCGTCGGCCGCCCCCACCCGACCGCAGCCCAGGACCTTCCCATGACGACCCCCTCCCCCGCCGCCGAGGCGCACGTGCTGCTCGTCGAGGACGACGAGGTCATCCGACGGACCGTCGGCATGCTGCTGGAGCGCTACGGATTCACCGTCTCCACGGCTGCCGACGGGCTGACCGGCCTGGAGACGTTCCGGGAGGCCGACCCGGATCTGCTGCTCCTCGACGTCATGCTGCCCGAACTCGACGGCATCGGTCTGTGCCGCAGGATCCGCGAACTGAGCCTGGCCCCGATCCTGATGATGTCGGCACGCGGCGACGCCTTCGACGTCGTCTCCGGGCTGGAGGCGGGCGCTGACGACTACGTCGTCAAGCCCGTGGAGAGCGCGGTGCTCGTGGCGCGCATCCGCTCCCTGCTCCGCCGTGCGTCCTTCGCCCCCGTGACCGCGGCGGGCACCCACGCACGCGCGGCGGGAGGAGCGGGTGACCCGGCGGCCGGGAGCGGCACGCTGACCTTCGGGGACCTCACCGTCGACCCCCTGGGCATGGAGGTCCGCCGCGCGGGAACCCCCGTCGCCCTGACGCCCACCGAGTTGCGCCTGCTCCTCGAATTCGCCGCCGCCCCGGGTGTCGTGCTCGAACGCCGTACCCTGCTCGACCGTGTCTGGGACCACGCCTGGCACGGCGACACACGGGTCGTCGATCTGCACGTGCAGAGGCTGCGCGCGAAAATAGGTGCCGAACGCATCGAGACCGTGCGCGGTTTCGGCTACAAGCTGCGGCGCTGACGATGGCCCTGAGATGGCGCATCGCCGCGCTGGTCGCGGCCGTCGCCTGCGGTATCGCCGCCACGGTCGGCATCCTCGTGCACCATGCGTCCCGGGCACGGGAGTTGTCCCAGGCCCGCGACATGGCCCGCACCACGCTGGACCGGGCCGCCGTCGCCTACGCCCGCACCGGATCCGTGCAGGGCACGGGGGCCGCGCTCGATCCACCGGGTGTACCTGCGGGCCTGCGTGCCCTGGTGTCGAGGGGCCACCAGGGCACGGAGTTCGCCCCGGGGCCGGGCGGCCCCGACGTGTGGGCCGGGCGGCCCGCCGCCGGGCATGTGCTGGCGGTACGCGTAAACCTCGCACCCGTGCTCCGCGATCTCGACGCCCTCGACGCGACCATCGCCTGGGCGGGTCTGCTCACCACCGGGGTGGTCCTGCCCCTGGGCGTGTTCACGGCCGGACGCATGAGCCGGCGACTGCGTACGGCCGCGGGAACGGCACGCCGTATCGCGGCCGGGGATCTCGACGCCCGTATCTCCGCCGCACAGCGGCCGCGTGACGAGATCGCCGAGATCTCCACGGCGGTGGACACCATGGCGGCGGCGCTCCAGGAACGTCTCCACAACGAACAGCGCTTCACCGCGGACGTGGCGCACGAGCTGCGGACACCGCTCATGGGGCTGGTCACCGCGGCCGAACTGCTGCCCGACGGCGAGGCGGCCGGGTTCGTGCGGGACCGGGCACGTGTCCTCAGCGCTCTGGTCGAGGATCTGCTGGAGGTGTCCCGGCTGGATGCGGGCGTGGAGCACGCCGACCTCTCGGAGTGCCGGCTGGTGCCCCTCGTCGAGGAGGTCCTGGCGCGCGGCGGACTGTCGGCACGGCTGCACGTCGTGCGCACGGTGAGCGCGGCGGGCACGGACGGAGCGGAGGACGCGGGGAGCACGGAGGACTCCGGGGGCCCGGGGCCGGCGCCGAACACCGTGGGCACGGCGAGCACTGCGCGCACCGTGGGCTTGGGCGGCGACCCGGAGCACGTGGACGGCGCGGTGTCCGGGACCGCGACCGTGCGGACGGACCCGCGCAGGCTGGAGCGCATCCTCACCAACCTCGTCGCGAACGCCCGCCGGCACGGCGAGCCGCCCGTCGTCGTGACCGTGGAGGCGGACCGGCGGACCGTCCACGTACGGGACCACGGCCCCGGCTATCCGGAGGGCTTCCTCGAGGACGGGCCGCAGAGGTTCCGTACCGGCGCGCGCGAACGAGGTACCGGCCACGGGCTCGGCCTCACCATCGCGCTCGGCCAGGCACAGGTCATCCGGGCGGAGCTCACCTTCTCCAACCCGCAGGGCGGAGGTGCACTCGCCACCCTCCGGCTCCCGGCGGGGGCGCCCTTCGCGGAGCCGCCGGCCGAGGACGGGCGGGGACGGATACACGACTGATACGTCTTCGCGTCCCGACCGACGACGGACTCCGGCCCCGCCAAGATCTTCGCCACCGACGATGGCGCCATGCGGAACAGGCACCGAAGGGACCAGGCGGGCGGCGGACCGGACGCGCAGGCGCCGGCCGGCGACACGGACAGCGACCCCGCGCACGGCGCCACGAAGACCGACCCGGCGCACGGCGAACCGGACACCGCCCGCGCCGGCGCGGGCCCGGGCGCGGCGGCTGCCGCGGAGTCGGCCACGGCCACGGCGGGCTCCGGCCGGCGCGCGTCCCGCAGACGGCGCCGGCTGTTCACCTGGCGCAGACTCGCGGTGTGCGTGACCGGCCTGTGTGCGCTGCCGACCGGGGCGTTCACGGTGCTGTACCTCGCCATCGACGTCCCCAGCCCCAACGAGCTGGCCAAGGCGGAGAGCAATGTCTACCTGTTCAGCGACGGCACCCATCTCACCTCCACCGGGGACATCAACCGTGAGTCGGTGCCCCTGGCGCGCGTGCCCAGGAAGGTGCGGCTGGCTTTCGTCGCGGCCGAGAACAAGGACTTCTACGGCGACCCCGGCATATCCGTGGCCGGCATGGTCCGCGGCGTCGCCGGCACCCTGACGGGCCACGGCACCCAGGGCGGCTCGACCATCACCCAGCAGTTCGTCAAGAACTACTACCTGAGCCAGGAGCAGACCGTCACCCGCAAGGTGAAGGAGCTGATCATCTCGCTGAAGGTCGACCGCCGCAGTTCCAAGGACGACATACTCGCCGGGTATCTGAACAGCAGCTACTACGGACGTCTGGCGTACGGGATCCAGGCCGCGGCGCGTGCGTACTACCACCGGGACGTCGGCGATCTGACGGTGGAGCAGGGCGCCTACCTGGCGGCCGTCCTGCAGGCGCCGAGCCAGTACGACTGGGCCTCGGCCGGGCCGGAGGGCAGGCGGCTGGTCAGGGCGCGCTGGGACTATGTGCTCGACAACATGGTCGGGCAGGGCTGGCTGGACCGGGCCGAGCGGGCGCGGATGCGCTTCCCGGTGCCGAAGGCGCCGCATCCCACCGCGGGGCTCGCGGGGCAGAACGGCTATCTGGTGGACGTGGCCCGGCGGGAGCTGATGGCCTCCGGCGTGAGCGAACAGGAACTGGCGGCCGGAGGGTGGCGCATCACCCTCTCCGTGGATCCGGCCCGTCAGCGGGCGCTGGAGAAGGCCGTCGCCGCGGGGCTCGGGGACCGGCCCGGCCGCTCGGGCGGTTTCGGTCCGTCCGGGGCGGGCCGTGACCGGCAGGCCGGTGCGGTGTCGGTGGATCCCCGGTCGGGGCGGATCGTGGCGCTGTACGGCGGCCGCGACTACGTGACCCACTATCTCGACAACGCCACGCGGTCCGACTACCAGGCGGGCCCGACACTCCGTCCGCTCTCGTTCGCCGCCGCGATCCAGGGCAGGGCCGAGGACGAGGCGCTGCGGTACGGCGCCCCGGACGGGCGCTCCGGACCCGACGAGGCACGCGAACTCCGGCGGATGGCCGTCGCCCTGGGCATCAGTCCGCGTGCGAGCGGACTCGGCTCGCCGCGGGCCACGGCCCTGGGACTGGTGGGGGTCAGCCCGATGGAGATGGCGGGCGCGTACGCCACGTTCCAGCACGAAGGCCGGAAGGTCACACCGTCGATCGTGGTGTCCGCCCGGCGCGACGGGCGGGTGGTGCCGCTGCGACGGGCGGTGGGTAGCCCGGTCATCGGCGGCAAGGCGGCGGCCGCGGGCGCCACGCCCCTCACGACCGCCGGCCGCACCGACGACGGCAAGGCCGAATGGTTCATCGGATCCACGCCGGAACTGGTCACGTCCGTTGCCCTGTTCGGCGAGGACGCAAGGACGCACCGGCAGGTCCCGTTGACCACCCCCAAGGGGCACGGGACGACTGCCGGCATCTGGAGTTCCTACACCGGTCGGCCGGTCACCCCGGCCCCGTCCGGCCCCCCGCCCGCTCCGTTCGAGCAGGCGGGTGTGCACGAGGACGCGTACCGGGATGCGTCCGCGGACGGATGGTGACGGCCCCCGGCCCGCTCACCAGTAGTGGCGCCGGCCTCCCACGGAGTGGCCCACCGCGCCCAGGACCCACAGGACGAGCCCGATGATCAGCAGAATGATGCCGATGGTCCAGAGAATGCCGATCCCGGTGAGGAACCCGATGATCAGCAGGATGACTCCGAGGACAATCATGACGACCTCCCGTCGCGATCCCCCACGGACGTCGAGTACCCCTCACCTCGGCACCTACGCAGCAGACGGCATACTTGCCCCTCGGCGCGACGCGATCACTCGTACCCGAGGAGCAGTCATGGCCGATCAGCCCGCCGCCGGGAAGACCACCTTCAGGCCGGTTCTCCGGGTGGGCGCCACCCATCTGGAGCAGGCCGAGAACGTGGTGGGCGCGTTCCAGCACGCGATCGCCCCGGCGACCGTGGACTACGACTTCGGTGAGATCAGCCGTGCGGCCGGGGCCGTCCCGGGCGCCTCCACCGTGCGGATCGTCCGTGGTTGGGGGCTCCGGGAGACGGCGCCGGTGAACGTGATGGTGCTCTCGCTGAAGGAGGCGGTGCGCCAGGCACTGCCGCAGCCGTTCGCCGACGCCGGGTTCTGGGAGGAGGCCGGCCGCGCCCTCACCGACGCGTTCGTCGGGCTGGGCTCGCAGGAGGGTACGCACCTGTCCTTCCACGACGGGACACCGCACAGCACGAGCTACTACTACAACGTGCTGTTCGTCCTCCAGGGCGAGGAGACAGGGGACTCCCTCTACGCCCTCGCCCTCTGCGCCGATGTGACCGTGGCGCTGGAGAAGGAGAAGGTGCTGGCCCTCGGCCTCGGCGACACCGCTTCCTACGCGATCCGCGTCAACGCCATCACCGTGCGGCAGGCTCTGGCCTCCGCGGCGTGACCGTGGGGAGGGGGCGGCCGGGAAGGACGGCCCGGAAGGGCCTCCTGACCGCCCCCTCCCCCTTCGGCGTCACACGGTCCACGTACCGAGGAAGCCCGCGTCGGCTCGGCCGGGGCCCGTCGTCGAACTCCCGTCGTCCGCCGGAAGACCGGACTCGGCGGCGCCGGAGGCCGCATGCCTGACGCCGTTGTGCCGGACGCCGCAGCGCCGGACGCCGCGCACCCCTTCGGCGACGTCCCCTACAGGCTGTCCACGCGCTGCCAGTCGCACGGGGTGGGCAGTTCGTGGTGCCTGGTTCCGGTATGGGCCTTGAGGGCGACGCTGACGAGACTGAGCAGCAGTTCCACGTCCGCGTCGCAGTCGAGGAGCACGGTGACCCAGGCCGCGCCGGGTATCACCCGGATCGCACTGCTGTGCCGTAGATGCGGGAGAAGGCGCTCGACTGCCGTACTCGTGAGGTTGACGTCGGCGGCGTCCTCGGAGTGGAAATGGACGACGTCGTATTCGGTCGTAGCGAAGGCATGCCCAACAGCGCACTGGGGCCGGCCACTTACCAGGTTCGGCCATGTCCCCAGCCGGGCCATGGCGCGATGGACCGCGGTCATGACCCCATCCTTGCGCACCCTTCACCCGCAGGACCACCCCCAGCCGCACGCCGGTTACACCGGCGCACGGCCGGGGCTCGCCGCACCTCCTAGCGGAGGAGTCCTCCGAGGTAGGCCCCCACACCGTCCACGTCGTCGCCCCGCGTCAGCAGCGCGACATGGCTGTCCGGCCGGATCAGCACGAGGGCGTCCCCGGTGATGCCGTAGGCCCTCCGGGCGTGGCCCGCGTGGTCGCGCACGACGGGGAGGCCGTCGCCCTCGCCGTCGACGGCGTATCCGCGCACGAGGTCCGGATGCTTGTCCACGACCGTCCGCAGCGCCCGGGCTCCCTCGGTGCCGAATCCGAGCAGGGTGAAACGCGGTCCGGCGAAGAGCCGGAACAGCCGCTGCGGCCGGCCCGCAGCATCGAGGCACGGCGCGTCGGGGGCCCGGTCACCGGCGCGCAGGACCGCTGAGTCGCCCGCCGGGGACGGGCCGGCGAGAGAGCTCCAGGGATAGCCGCGGACGTTGTCGCGCACGGCGGCGGTCTCGATGCCCTTCCCCGGCTCCTTGACCGCTTCCTGGACATGGCGCATCCGGTCCGAGGTGATGTCGAGGGTCCAGGCGGCGACGGGCAGCCGCTCCTCCTCGTAGGTGTCGAGCAGACCGGGGCCCGCCTGTCCCTTCGCGACGAGCGCCAGCTTCCAGCCGAGGTTGTACGCGTCCTGGATGCCCGTGTTCATGCCGAGTCCGCCGGCGATGGGATGGACATGGGCGGCGTCACCGGCGAGGAACACCCGCCCCACGCGGAAGCGGTCGGCCATCCGGACGTTGAAGCGCCAGGTGGAGAGCCAGGTGGGGTTGCGCAGCCGGACACCCGGCACCCGGGCGTGCCGGTCGAACAGCCGCTGGAAGCTCTCCAGCGACGGCGGCACGGGCGCGCCGTGCTCGTCGAACTCGGGTACGGCCTGGAACTGGAAGTAGTCGGTACCGGGGATGGGGCACATCAGCACGCCGCCCTCGGGCGTGAACCACTGGTGCCAGACGTCGCGGCCGATGCCGGGCGCCTCGACGTCCCCGCACACCATGAGGGTCTCCTCGGAGTGGCCCTCGAAGGACACGCCGAGGGTCTTGCGCACGGTGCTGCGCCCCCCGTCGCACCCGACGAGATACCCGGCCTCGATGCGTTCGCCCGTGCTCAGCGTGGCGACGACACCGCCCTCGTCCTGCGTGAACCCGGCGAGCTTCCGGTCGAGTTCGACCGTCACGCCGTGTTCGCCGAGCAGTTCCCGCAGGATCTCCTCGGTGCGCCACTGCCCGATGAAGACACCCCTGTCGTACGGGGCGTCGGGACGCGGCTCCTGCCCCGCGAACGGATCGGTGTCGCCGGCCGGGCGGCCCTCGAAGTACTTGCGGAAGGGCAGGTGGGTCTCTCCGCCGTCCAGGATCCGGTCCACGACACCGAGGTCCTCGAGGATCTCCAGACTGCGGGGCTGCAGACCCTTGCCGCGGGAGTGGTGGTGATGGGCGGTCTCCGCGTCGATCACGCGCACCGACAGGTCACGGCGGGCGAGTTCACAGGCCAGCGTCAGTCCGGTCGGTCCTGCTCCGACGATCAGCACATCGGTCATGGGGCCCCCTTCGTCGTCTCGGTGACGTCGATCAAACACCCCGGGGAGCGATAATGCAACTCGGTTACAAATTTTTCTGAGTCACACTCTTTGGGACGGGCTGTCGGGGGCGGGCGCACGGCGCGCGGGGCCCTAGGGAGAGGCCGGCAGATGGGGGCTCTCGTCGCTGTCGAGGAACTCGATGACGGCCAGGGCGATGAGTGCGCAGACGACGATCCAGACGATGACCACGCTGGTCGGGTAGTTCCAGGCGAGGACCACAGCGGCGGCCACCGCGACCACGGTCCAGTTGAGCCAGGGCTTGGCCCGGTGCACCCACGCGTCCACCCGGCCGGCCGGCAGACCGGTGGCCTCCCGGACGGCGCCGATACCACCGGTCCAGCCCGCCTTGACGCGCCTCGCCGCGCGCCCCTCCCCGGTGAGCCAGGCGGCCAGGGCCACCGCCACCCCGAGCGTGATGACCATCCGCACGCTCGCCCGCAGGAAGTGCACGAGGGCGTCGTAGACCGAACCGGCCGCGGGCTGGGACACGTCCGCCGGAAGGGCATCGAGGTAGAAGGGACGGAACACCCACAGCGCGATGCCGAGCACGGCGGCCCCGGCCGCCACCAGCAGCGCCACGGTCACCAGGGCCCGACGCCGGCGCACGGCGAGCAGGACGCCCGCGGCGGCGATCACCAGGGTGAGCAGGGGCAGCCAGACCCCCAGCAGCTGGAGCAGCCGGAAGCCCTGTTTCACCTTCCGCAGCTCGTCGGACCGCAGCACCGTGAACGAGGTGTGCACCTCGGGAATCTTCCCGGCGATGGTCAGTCCCCGGTCCACGAGCCGCTTCTTGACCTCGTCGATCACCGGCGCCAGGTCGATCGTCACGGCGTCCCCCGTGAGCTTCACCGCGCCGCCCCCCTTGCCGGTGAGCGCCTTGTCGACCGCGGTGTGTGCCCGTCTGTTGAGCTGCACCCACAGGGTGTCGAAGGTGTCGCTGGTGACGAACTTGTGGACCGTGTCCTGCACGAGCCCACTGATGCCGCTGGTGAGGGGGCCGCTCACGAGATTGAGCGCCTGGTCCAGCCGCGGCCGGTCGGCGGGCGCCACCTTGTCGAGCAGACTGTGGATGTCGATGTGGTCCATGACGGCGGTCGTCACCCTGTTGGTCACCGCGTCCTGGACGTCGGGGTCGGAAGCGAGCGGCGCGACCGTGGCGACGTACCGGTCGGTGTCCCCGACGATGCTGTTCGCCCAGGTGGCGACCAGGCTCAGCGGGGTGAGGAGGGCGGCGACGAGGACGAGCACCACGGCGAGGACGGACCGCGCCGGGTGCCGCTCGCGGCGCGCACGGCGCGTCTGGGCCTCCAACTGGTCCACGCGCTTCTGCAGTTCCGCGAGTTCCGGCGGCTTCTCCTGATCGTCCGACGCCACACGGGCCTCCGCTGTACCGGCTGCTGGCTGGTTGCGCCCACCCTCGCCCGGGCGCCCGGTGACGGCCACTCGGAACGGGCGGGCGAGTGACGGACCCGCCCGCCGGGATCACCCGGGCGCCGGGCCCGTCGGGCGGGCCGGCGGCGGAGGTTCGGCCGCGGCGGGCGTGCGCTCGTCACGCCCGCGCACCATCAGCTGTCCGGTGATGAAGGCGACGACGGCCGAGACGACGATCAGCGGTGTCTGGTTGTGCGCGTCGTGGCCGAGCAGCAGCACCGCCAGCACGGAACTGGTCAGCGGCAGCCCGGTGACCACCGCCGCCGCGGACGCGATGCCGAGCGCGAGGCCCGGTGTGGTGCCGAGCCCCGGCAGGCCCGAGCAGGCGATGCCAACGGCCGCTCCGATCAGCGTGGACGGGAAGACGGGGCCGCCGCGCATGCTGCCCAGACAGATGCCCCAGGCCAGCGCCTTGCACACGACGAGCGTCACCAGGGCTGCTACGGACCAGGAGTGCGGGTCCGCGGCGAGCTGCCCGAGCGCCAGCTGCCCGGACAGGGCGGCCTCCTCCGGAGAACGGCCGCTGATCAGGGCGTAGGCGGTGATGCAGACACCGACGGCCACGGCACACAGGACCGTGCGCACCGCGGTCCGCCGACCGGTCCACCGGGCCACCCGCCGGCCGAGGCCGCGCCCCGCCGTGACGATCACCGCGATCAGAGCCGCGGCCGGGATGCCCCAGAGGAAGTCTCCGACGTCGGGCGTCACGTCCGGCGGCACGACGGGCAGCCCGAGAGCGCCGATGGACAGGCCGGTCCAGTGGCCGAACCCGGTGAAGATCACGGCACCCGCCGCACTGGCG
The DNA here is from genome assembly GCF_053593975.1 of Streptomyces sp. NPDC002004. Classification (NCBI taxonomy): domain Bacteria; kingdom Bacillati; phylum Actinomycetota; class Actinomycetes; order Kitasatosporales; family Streptomycetaceae; genus Streptomyces; species Streptomyces sp. NPDC002004. The sequence goes on along the minus strand of NZ_JBSFDP010000017.1, from coordinate 5,480 downwards.
AGCAGACACGGCAGCAGCAGCACGACGAGCTGCGTGCCGCCGAGTCCCGCGGCCTCGATGACCATCACGGCGGCGACCACCGGGCCGCCGAGGATGGTGGAGATCGCGGCCGTCGACCCGGCGGCGGCGACCACCGCCCGCGCCCTGGGCTCCTGCGCCGACCGGACCGCACGCGCCGCGAGGAGTGACAGCCCCGTGCCCACCGCCATCAGGGGCGCCTCGGGACCCAGAACGACACCGAGCGGCAGCGTCGTCAGAGTGGCCACCACCACCCCCGGCAGCTCCGCGGGGCCGACCGGAGCGGCGCCCAGCCCGTGCACGGGCAGATGGCCGCCGCCACCGCGCATCCGGGTCACGACCGGTGCGAGCAGGAGCCCGGCCAGCAGCAGCGCCGGAAGGGGCCACCACCAGGGGACGCGCGGGAAGCCGGCCGCCTGGGGCAGCGACTCCCACACCTCGTGCTGGAGCCAGTGCTGGAGGCTGACGAAGAAGAAGCATGCGAGCGCAACGGGCACACCGAACAGCACGCTCAGCACCAGCAGCCGTACATAGCCGTGGGTGAGCACGGTCTGACGCAGCGTGGGAGTGCCGGACGGGGGCGGCGTGTCCGCGGCAGCGCTCATCGGGGCGTGGTGGAGCGCCCGGGGGTGTCGTCTGCCATGCCCTCATGCAAGTCCGGCCGGACGCACCGTGCCCGCCGGTGAGGCCGGACGGGTGACGGGCGCAGAGGCGTCCCCGCCGCGCCGGGAAGGTGTGCACCGGGGGTGTCCCGCGATCGGGTCGGATCAGGGAACGGGGCCCGGTGCACCGCGTCCGCCTCGCTCACGGCCCTCCCCGGCTGTGCGATGCGTCCTTCGGATGCCGAGCGCAGCCGCAAGGCGTAGGAAGGGAATCGACGCGGCGCGTCGGGGACCGACCACAACACGGCAGCCGTGCGTGCCGGGCCCATGAGCCCGCTGTGATCGACCCGGCGCTCCCTGCCCCTGGTGCGAGGGCTGTACCCGCGCGCCCACCTGCCGTTCGAGGACCGGCTGACCGAGGAGGCGCGTACGGCATGGACCCCGCCTACGACGCGGCGTTGCTGCACACGCTGTTCAGCCAGCCCCCGATCGGGCTGCACGTCCTGGACCAGGATCTGCGGATCGTGCGGTTCAACACCGGGGCGGCCGGTGTCGAGGGCATGGACATGAGCGATGCGGTGGGGCGCAGATGGGAGGAGCTGGGACTGGTCGCACCGGATCTGGACCGGATGCTGCACCGGGTACTGGACACCGGCGAGCCGGTCAAGGACTACGCCGTCAGGGTCAGTCTGCGCGGCGCGAGCCACGAGGAACGCGTGGTGTCCGTCTCTGCGTTCCGCCTCCAGGACACCGATGGGCACGTCCTCGGCGTCGCGGGCGTCGTCGTCGACATCACGCACAAGGACCGTGCCCAGCGGCGCCTGGAACTGCTGTACCGCGCCGGGGAGCGGATCGGGACGTCCCTGGACGTGTTCCGCACGGCGCAGGAACTCGCCGATGTCGCCGTGCCGGAGTTCGCCGACGTGACGGCCGTCGACGTCCTCGATCCCGTGCTGCGTGGCGAAGCCCCCGCTCCGGGGCCGCTCTCCGAACAGATCACCGTCCGCCGGGCCGGGTACCGCAGTCACGCCGCACCGACGGTCCGTCACCCGTTGGAGGTCGGGGATGTCCGGATCATGGAGTACGGAACCCCGTACACGCAGTCCCTGAGCGATCTGCGGCCGAGGCTGGTGCGCGATCTGCGGTCCGACGACACATGGCTGGCCCGGGACACGATCCTCTCCGACGTGGTGCGCAGAGCCAGGGTGCACTCCCTCATCGCGGTGCCGCTCGCCGCGCGCGGCGTGGTACTGGGCATGACCGCCTTCTACCGGACGGAGGGGTCACCGCCGTTCGAGGAGTCCGACCTCGGCCTCGCTGCCGATCTGACGGCCCGTGCGGCGGTCTGTGTCGACAACGCCCGCCGCTACACCCGTGAGCAGACCATCGCCCGCCTCACCCAGCGCACCCTCGTGCCCACGCGGCTGCCCCCGCATGTCGCGATGGAGACCGCCTGGACCTATCTCCCGGCGTCCGGCGGCGCCTGGTACGACGTCGTACCGCTGTCGGGAGCGCGGGTCGCCCTCGTGGCGGGCGACGTGTCCGGGCACGGCATGCGGGCCGTGACGCTGATGGGGCAGCTGCGCACCGCGGTCGCCGCGTTCGCGGCGATGGACCTCCAGCCCGCCGAACTGCTCGAGCGGCTCGACACGCTGACCGAGCGGCTCATGCGCGAGCACCCGGACACGGAGGAGTGCGACCCGGCGCCCCAGGTCGCCACCTGCCTCTACATGGTCTACGACCCGGTCGAGCGGTGCTGTCTGCTGTCCCGGGCCGGCCATCCGCCGCCCGTGGTCGCAGCCCCCGACGGGACGGTGCACGTGGTGCAGAGCCCGGCGGGTCCCCGCCTCGGACGTGGTGTGGCCTCGTACGTCACCGCGCAGGTGGACGTGCCGGACCGCAGCATCCTCGCGCTGACCAACACCGCGCTCCTGCGCGCCCGGGAGGAGAGTGCTCTGCCGGTCTACCGCGCTGCGCTCCGCGATCCGGCCCGCGGCCTGCGGGAGATGTGCGACGCGCTGATGACCGCGCTGCTCCCGGAGCCTCCCGCGGACGACGCGCTGCTGCTCCTGGCCCGTACCCGCGCCCTCTCCCCGGACCGGCTGGGCTCCTGGAGCCTGCCCCATGCGCCGGAGAGCGCCTCCGAGGCGCGCCGGCTCGTAGGTGAGCGCCTTGCCGAGTGGGGTCTCGACGGCCTCGTGTTCAGCGCTCAGCTCATCGCGAGTGAGCTGGTCACCAACGCGGTCCGCTACTCGGCGGGCCCCGTCGAGCTCCGTCTCATCCGTGACTCCTCACTGATCTGCGAGGTCTCCGACACCAGCAGGGCGGCTCCCCATCCGCGGCAGGCCGACGCCGACGACGAGGGCGGCCGCGGTCTGTTCCTGGTCTCGGAGTTCACCCGCAGCTGGGGCTCCCGCCAGTCGCCGCGGGGCAAGACGATCTGGGCCGACCTGCCGCTGGCCGAGCTGCCGGCGACCTGAAGTGCCCCGACCGATGCCGTGCGGGCCGGACCCGCCTGCCGGTGCCGTGCGGTACGGATCCGCCGGCCGGGTGCCCCGCGGCACGGCGTCCGATCCGCCGAAGGCGGGGACCCGCGCGAGTCAGTCGTCCGGGACGACGGCGACCGGGCACGGACCATGATGGATCGCCGCGCGGGCGATCCGGCCCAGCCGCCCGCCCTCGGGGGCGTCCCGGGTCGGCCTGCCCACGACCAGCAGGTCGGCGGTCTCGGAGGCCCGGGTCAGGACGTGGACGGGCCTGCCCTCGACGGCACGGGCAAGGACGTCGACCCCGGGGAACTTCTCCCGCCAGGGGGCGAGGGCGGCGGCGAGCGCCGACTCCACGCCCTGCCCGGCCGCTTCGGCTTCCCCGGCGGGCGGCTCCGCCTCACCGTGGATGCCCGGCAGGTGCCAGGCGTGCAGTACGTGCAGCGGCGCGCCCGCGAGGTGCGCCTCGCCGAACGCGAACTCCAGCAGGGCGTCGCCGCGCCGGCGCAGGTCGACCGCCACGAGCACGGGCCGGGGGACGTCGCGCGGCGCCTCCCCGTCCTCACGGCCGGGCGGCCGCCGGTCTCCCGGGGCACGCCCGGACCGTACGAGCACGACGGGGCGTGCGGCGCCCGAGGCGACCGCGATGGCCACCGACCCGGCCAGGAACCCGCCTATGCCGCCGAGGCCCTGGCTGCCGAGCGCGACCAACTCGGCCGACTCCGCCTCCGCCAGCAGGGCGGGGACCGGGGGCCGCCGGATCTGCACGGCGTCGACGGACACCTCCGGATAGCGCTCGGTGAGCAGATCGAAGGCGTGGCGCAGGACGCGCTGCGCCCAGAACCGGGGTGCCTGCAGAGCGGGGAGCGTGGTGGGTTCGTCGTCGGGCAGCCCCTCCCAGGCGTGCACGAGCCGCAGCGGCAGGCGGCGGCGCAGCGCCGCACGCGCGGCCCAGTCCGCCGCGGCGATGCTCTCGGCGGAGCCGTCGAGCCCCGCCACGATGCGCCTCGTCATCCCGGCGCTCCTCCCTCGGGACGAGAGGCCGCCCGCCCGTGCGGGCGGTCATGGGTGCGGTGCGGTGTCCGGCTCCGGCGGCGGCGTCTGACGGCCCGCCACGGGGCGCCCCGGCAGACGGTGGGCCCCGGGCGTGCCGGGCACGGTGGCCCGCGGTGCACCCCGGCGCGCCGTGGCCTCAGCCCTGGCCGGTCGCGGCCTGGACGCCCGGGCGCACGATCACCACGGGACACGAGGCGTGCTGGGCCACGTGCTGGCTCACGGAGCCCAGCAGTGCACGGGCGAAGCCGCCGCGGCCGCGGCTGCCCACGACCACCGCCTCGGCGCCCTCGGAGAAGTTGATCAGAACCTCGGCGGGGTTGCCGCGCACCACGTAGGTCCTGACCCGGGCGGAGCCGTCGGAACCGAGCACCTGCTGGAGTTCTTCGGTCAGCGCCAGGGTGGCGCTCTCCTCGTCGAAGTCGGCGTCCACCGCGGGCGCGGACCAGCCGTACGACGCGGGGAGCTCGAACGCGGCCACCGCCTCGACGGTCCCGCCGGTCTGCCCGGCGTACCGGACCGCCCATCGCAGGGCCGCGTGCGAGGACGGCGAACCGTCGACGCCCACCACGACACGCGGAACCGATGCATCCGTGCCCATGCCACCTCACCTCTCAGCCGACGGCTCCCACCCCTGTTCTCCACGCTGCGGGACCCGCGCGAAGTGCGCCATTCGCCACGCGATGCCTGCATCCGATCGGGCCCGCATACTGAAGGCACGATCATGCGGCTCCAGGGGAGGGAGTCCGGCAGGAGAGAGAACGGGAGACAGAGATGGGCTCCGTGAATCTGGCCTACGACTACCCGGTCCTCGGCGCCTTCTGGACGGCCATGTGGGTCTTCCTCTGGGTGCTCTGGATCTTCCTGTTGTTCCGGATCGTGTTCGACATCTTCCGCGACGACAGCATGAGCGGATGGGCGAAGGCGGCCTGGCTCCTCTTCGTCATCCTGTTGCCCTTCCTCGGCGTCCTGGTCTATGTGATCGCCCGCGGCAGGAGCATGGGGCAGCGCGAAGTCGAGCACGCCCAGGCGCAGAAGAAGGCCTTCGACGAGTACATACGCGAGACCGCGTCCGGGCCCGCCGCGGGCGCGGGTGCGGCGAGCCACGTCGACGAGCTCGCCAAGCTGTCGGAGATGCGCACCCGCGGCGACATCACCGAGGAGGAGTTCAACAAGGCCAAGCAGAAGCTCCTGCAGTGACCTGCCGTCGCGTCACGCACCGTCGTGGAGCGTCGTCAGCAGAAGGGCGATGTCGTCCGGGCGGTTGGTCGCACCGCGGGGGGGGGGGGGGCGGCGGGGGGGCGGGGCGCGCCGGGCGGGG
>NZ_JBSFDP010000016.1:36025-150239 GCF_053593975.1 Streptomyces sp. NPDC002004 | reverse complement strand
CGACGACTCGCTCGGCGCGCTCACCGCCTGGCGCGTCGGCGTCTACGCCGGGGCGGGGGGCGCCCGGGGGGGGCGGGGAGGGGGGGGGGCGGGCGCCCCCCCGCCGGCAGGGCGGGGCACGGGGGACCGGGTCCCCGCCGACGGGGGAGGGCCCGGCGCATTGGAAGCAAGGCTTCCGGGCGCCGGGCCCTTGGTCATGCCCTGCGGCCGAGGTGGAGCACCATCACCGTGACCGTGGTCCCGGTGATCTCGTACATGACGCGGTACGGGCCCATGCGCACGCCCGGACAGTCCGGTATCGATCACGCGAAGGGGTGAGCGTCACCGCGCCGTCGTACGCTGGAGACCCCCGGCCCGTGAGACGTGTCGGGCCGTTCGCGTTGTCCGCCTTCGCCTTCGCCGGGATGGAAGCCCCTTCATGAGCCTGCACGGTCTGCTGGACGCCGTACTCGAGGACGCGGCACTCGCCGAAGCGGTGAGGGCCGCCGCAGACGGCAACCGCCACCACGTCGACCTGGTCGGCCCCCCGGCGGCCCGCCCCTTCGCGGTGGCGGCCCTGGCCCGCGAGACCGGACGACCCGTGCTGGCCGTCACGGCCACCGGGCGGGAGGCCGAGGACCTCGCCGCCGCGCTGCGGTCCCTCCTGCCCCCGGACACCGTCGTCGACTACCCCTCCTGGGAAACCCTCCCGCACGAGCGGCTCTCCCCCCGCTCCGACACCGTCGGCCGCCGCCTGGCCGTTCTGCGCCGCCTCGCGCACCCCAGCACCGACGACCCCGAGACCGGCCCGGTCTCGGTCGTCGTCGCCCCGATCCGCTCGGTCCTCCAGCCCCAGGTCAAGGGCCTCGGGGACCTGGAGCCGGTGGCCCTGCGCCCGGGACGGCAGGCCGACCTGGAGGACGTGGTCCACGCGCTCGCCGCGGCGGCCTACTCGCGCGTCGAACTCGTCGAGAAGCGCGGAGAATTCGCGGTGCGCGGCGGCATCCTCGACGTCTTCCCGCCCACCGAGGAGCACCCGCTCCGCATTGAGTTCTGGGGCGACGACGTCGAGGAGATCCGCTACTTCAAGGTCGCCGACCAGCGCTCCCTCGAAGTCGCCGAACACGGTCTGTGGGCCCCGCCCTGCCGTGAGCTCCTGCTCACCGACCAGGTGCGCGCCCGCGCCGCCGACCTCGCCGAGCGCCACCCCGAGCTCGGCGAACTCCTCGGCAGGATCGCCGAGGGCATCGCGGTCGAGGGCATGGAGTCCCTCGCCCCGGTCCTCGTCGACGACATGGAGCTGCTGCTCGACGTGCTCCCCGCGGGCAGCATGGCCGTTGTCTGCGACCCGGAGCGGGTGCGCACCCGTGCGGCCGACCTCGTCGCCACCTCGCAGGAGTTCCTCCAGGCCTCCTGGGCGGCGACCGCGGGCGGGGGCGAGGCTCCCATCGACGTCGGCGCGGCCTCCCTGTGGTCCATCGCGGACGTCCGCGACCGGGCCCGCGAGCTGGGCGTGATGTGGTGGTCGGTGTCCCCGTTCGCCGCGGACGAGGCCCTGTCCCCGGAGGAGGCGGACACCCTCAAGCTGGGCATGCACGCCCCCGAGACCTACCGCGGCGACACCGCCCGGGCGCTCGCCGACACCAAGGGCTGGCTCGCCGACGGCTGGCGCACGGTCTACGTCACCGAGGGGCACGGCCCCGCCAGCCGCACCGTCGAGGTGCTCGGCGGGGAGGGCATCGCCGCCCGCCTGGACGCCGACCTCGACGGCCTCACCCCGTCCGTCGTCCACGTCTCCTGCGGCTCCATCGACTACGGCTTCGTCGACCCGGCGCTCAGGGTGGCGGTCCTGACGGAGACCGATCTGTCCGGGCAGAAGGCGGCCGGCCGGGACGGCCAGCGGATGCCCGCCCGCCGCCGCAAGACCATCGACCCGCTGACCCTGGAGGCGGGCGACTACATCGTCCACGAACAGCACGGCGTCGGCCGCTACATCGAGATGGTGCAGCGCACCGTCCAGGGCGCCACCCGCGAGTACCTCGTCGTGGAGTACGCCCCCGCCAAGCGCGGCCAGCCCGGCGACCGCCTCTACATCCCCACGGACCAGCTGGAGCAGATCACCAAGTACGTGGGCGGCGAGGCCCCCACCCTGCACCGCCTCGGCGGCGCCGACTGGACCAAGACGAAGGCGCGGGCGAAGAAGGCGGTCAAGGAGATCGCCGCCGACCTGATCAAGCTGTACAGCGCGCGGATGGCGGCGCCCGGCCACACCTTCGGTGCCGACACCCCCTGGCAGCGGGAGCTGGAGGACGCCTTCCCCTACGCGGAGACGCCCGACCAGCTGACCACCATCGCCGAGGTCAAGGAGGACATGGAGAAGTCGGTCCCCATGGACCGTCTGATCTGCGGTGACGTCGGCTACGGCAAGACGGAGATCGCGGTGCGCGCCGCCTTCAAGGCGGTCCAGGACGGCAAGCAGGTGGCGGTGCTGGTGCCCACCACCCTGCTCGTGCAGCAGCACTTCGGCACGTTCGGCGAGCGGTACGCGCAGTTCCCCGTGAACGTGCGCGCCCTGTCGCGCTTCCAGACCGACACCGAGGCGAAGGCGGTCCTGGAGGGACTGCGGGAGGGCTCGGTCGACGTCGTCATCGGCACGCACCGCCTGTTCTCGTCGGAGACCAAGTTCAAGGACCTGGGCCTCGTCATCGTCGACGAGGAGCAGCGGTTCGGCGTCGAGCACAAGGAGCAGCTGAAGAAGCTCCGTGCCAACGTCGACGTCCTCACCATGTCCGCGACGCCCATCCCCCGTACGCTCGAAATGGCCGTGACCGGCATCCGTGAGATGTCCACGATCACCACGCCCCCGGAGGAGCGCCACCCGGTCCTCACCTTCGTCGGCCCGTACGAGGAGAAGCAGATCGGCGCCGCCATCCGCCGTGAACTCCTGCGCGAGGGCCAGGTCTTCTACATCCACAACCGCGTCGAGTCCATCGACCGGGCGGCGGCGCGGCTGCGCGAGATCGTGCCCGAGGCGCGGATCGCGACCGCGCACGGGCAGATGTCCGAGACGGCACTCGAGCAGGTCGTCGTCGACTTCTGGGAGAAGAAGTTCGACGTCCTCGTCTCCACGACGATCGTCGAGTCCGGCATCGACATCTCCAACGCCAACACGCTCATCGTCGAGCGCGGCGACAACTTCGGCCTCAGCCAGCTCCATCAGCTGCGCGGCCGCGTCGGCCGGGGCCGGGAGCGCGGCTACGCCTACTTCCTCTACCCCCCGGAGAAGCCGCTCACGGAGACCGCCCACGAACGCCTCGCCACCATCGCTCAGCACACCGAGATGGGCGCGGGCATGTACGTGGCGATGAAGGACCTGGAGATCCGGGGCGCGGGCAACCTCCTCGGCGGCGAACAGTCCGGCCATATCGCGGGCGTTGGCTTCGACCTGTACGTGCGCATGGTCGGCGAGGCCGTCGCGGACTACCGGGCGTCGCTGGAGGGCGGGGCCGAGGAGGAGCCGCCGCTGGAGGTCAAGATCGAGCTGCCGGTCGACGCGCACGTCCCGCACGACTACGCGCCCGGCGAGCGGCTGCGCCTGCAGGCGTACCGCGCCATCGCCTCGGCGAACTCGGAGGACGACATCAGGTCGGTGCGCGAGGAGCTCACCGACCGCTACGGCAAGCTGCCGGAGCCCGTCGAGAACCTGCTGCTCGTGGCCGGTCTGCGGATGCTCTCGCGCGCGTGCGGCGTCGGTGAGATCGTCCTCCAGGGCAACAACATCCGTTTCGCCCCGGTGGAGTTGCGCGAGTCGCAGGAGCTGCGCCTCAAGCGGCTGTACGCGGGCTCCGTCATCAAGCCGGCGACCCACCAGGTTCTGGTGCCGCGCCCGAAGACGGCGAAGGTGGGCGGCAAGCCGGTGACGGGACGCGAACTGCTCTCCTGGACGGGGGAGTTCCTCACCACGGTGCTGGGATCGTGACGGCGACCGTGGCTGCGAGGTGCCGGCGAGGTCGACCGGGACGGTGAGGGCCGCGGGGGCGTGGTCCCTCCGGGGACGGCTCAGGCCACCGGGCGGATGCGTCCCCCGGTGGTCTCGGCGATCGAGGCGGCGAGCCGGTCGCGCACGGAGATCTGTGCGGCGATGCGCGCGTCGATGACGGCGAGCCGTTCCAACGCCACGCGCAGGGTGCGGTCGGTCGGCGCACCGGCGGCGACGTCCCCGTCGAGGCAGGGCAGGAACACGCGGACGTCGTCGAGGGTGAGGCCCGCGTCCAGCAGACGGCGGATGTTGCGGACCCGGACGACGGCCGACGCGCCGAACTCCCGGTAGCCGTTGGCGGCGCGTTCGGCGGTGATCAGGTCCGCCTGCTCGTAGTGGCGCAGGGCGCGCGGGCTCACCCCGGTCGCCTCGGCCAGCTCCCCGATGCGCATGCCCGCCTCCCCCGTCCTGTCGTCCGCCCCCGGATGTCCGGGACGCGCGGCGAGTCCGACGGACCCCGGTGCGCGCCCGGACCGGTCATGTCCGCGGGACTCGCCGGATCCCGGCGCCGCCACGATCTTCACGCGACCAGCGCCCCGCCGTCCACCGCGAGGACCACACCGGTGACGAACGAGGCCTCGCCGGAGGTGAGGTGCACGATCGTCCACGCCACGTCGTCCGGCTCCCCGATCCGTCCGAGCGGCGTGTGCGCGAGCTGCCACGTCCGCAGCGCAGCCTGCCGCTCCGGTGAGAGACCCATGTGCTCGCCGATGGGCGTGTCCACGGCGCCGGGGGCGACCGCGACGACCCGGATGCCGCGTGGCGCCAGCTCCACGGCCCAGCTGCGGGTGAACACGTCGAGCGCGGCCTTGCTCGCCGCGTACACGGCGCTGCCGGGCCAGGCGCGCTGCCCGACCGTCGTGCTGACGTTGACGATCACGCCGCTGCTCTCGGCCAGCGCCGGCAGCGCGGCCTGGGCGAGCAGCGCGGGGGCGATCAGATTGGTCGCGAGCACGGGGCCGAAGACTTCCCGTGTGTAGGTGCCGAGGGCGCCGCCCCGGACGATGCCAGCGTTGTTGACGAGCACGTCCAGTCGCCCGAACCGGTCGAGGGCCGCGTCGACGACGCGCCGGGGGCCGTCGTCGGCGGTGACGTCGGCGACGAGCGGGGTGATGGTGCCGTTCGCTCCGGAGTGCGGGGTGTCTGCCCCGGCGTACGGCGTACGGCTTCCGGCGTATGCGTCCGTCGTCCCGGCGAGCGGGTCCGGCCTGCGTCCGACGGCGATGACGTGTGCTCCCCGCGCGGCGAACGCGCGGGCCGTGGCCCGGCCGATGCCCGTCCCGGCGCCGGTGACGACGACGACCCGGCCGTCGTGGTGGTCCTGTGACACGGATGCGGTGCTGGTGCTGTCCATGCACGGGATGGTGCGACCCTGCCGCCTGCGTCAAGGTCAAGTGGGCCGAGGCGAGCCGATGTTGCGCGTCGGACCGGACGGTGTGCGGGGCAGGTGCGTGTCGCGCATCGAGCGGGGGCCGCCGGGGGTCGGCCCGTTGTCTCGCGTCCGCTCGGCCCCGGTGGGTCCGCAGGCTCCCTCGGTGCGTCGCCGCCCCTCCGCGGTCACCCCTCCGGCGCCCTGAACAGCATCCGCGTGAGGTCGAGGAACGCCGCCTCGGGGTCCCGGTCCGCGAGGCGGCCGTCCAGGTTGTGGCTCAGCAGCAGCGTGGCGAAGCCGTGCGCCAGGGACCAGGCGGCGACCCCGGCGAGCCGGTCGTCGCTGCCGCGGCCGGCCGTGGGGACCTCGCTCACGGCGGAGCGCAGCCGCTCGGCGGCGAGCGTCCGGGCGGTGGTGAGCTCGACGTCGTCCGCCCGGAGCAGCTCGGGCGCGAACATCACCTGGAAGTGCGCCGGGTGTTCGCGGGCGAAGCGCACGTAGCGGACGCCCGCCTCGCGCAGGTCCGCCGCCTCCCTGAGCGCGGCGGCCAGCAGTGCGTACCCCTCGGCGGCGATGACGGTGAGCAGCCCCGTGCGGTCCTTGAAGTGGTGGGCCGGGGCGGCGTGCGAGACACCCGCGCGCCGGGCGAGGTCGCGCAGACTCAGCGCGCCGGGCCCGTCGACGGCGATGACGTCCAGCGCGGCCGCGACGACGGCGCGGCGCAGGTCGCCGTGGTGGTACGGGCGCGAGGCGGGAGGGCGGTCGCCGGAACCGGCGCGCGAGCTGGTCATGGTCAGCAGACTACGCGGAATCTAGGCATTGACAAGTTCGAGGGGTGCGGGGCAATCTAGTCACTGGCAAGTTCAGTTCCGGCTGAGGGGTAGACGGCGGCGGAGGCTGCCGGACGAACGGACCGAACGGGAGGCGTCATGTCGGAGTCGGTGGGCGTGGGCGAGACGGTGAGCACGGCGCGGGAGGGCGGAGCCCCCGCACTCTCCGGGATCGAGCGGGGCCGGGTGCGCCAGCTGTGGCACCTGCTGGAACCGCTGCACGCGGTCGTGTACTACGCCCCGGAGTCCTTCGAGGAAGCGGCATCGCTCGGGTACGGGACGCAGGAGCGCTGGCCGAGCTACTTCCCCTACCGGGCGGCGCCGTTGGGCGCGGTGGGGGCGGAGCGTGTGGCGTCGGCCTTCTACAGCTTCAGCCCGAGGATGGTCGGGCAGTACATGGAGCAGGCATGGCGGACCGCCGGCCCGGCCGAGGTCCTGGCGGCCCGGGAGCGAGCCGTCGACCGGTTCTACCGCCGGCTCATCGGCGACCGGACCGACAGCCCGGAGATGGCGGAGGCCGCGGCCCTCGCACGGCGCGCCGCCGAGGCCGCCGGTACCGCGGGCCGCCCTCTGGCCGCGGCGAACGCCGAGCTCCAGTGGCCGCAGGCCCCGCACCTCCGGCTGTGGCACGCGGCCACGATCCTGCGCGAGCACCGGGGCGAAGGCCATCTCGCCGCACTCATGGCGGCAGGGCTGGACCCGGTCGAGTCGCTGGTCTCCTTCGCGGGCATAGGAGCCGCACCGGAAGGGACGTTCGCCAGTCGCGGCTGGTCGGAGCAGGAGTGGACGGCGGCACGCGAACGCCTAGTGGCCCGGGGCCTGCTGAACCCCGACGGCACCGCCACCGTGGAGGGCCGCGCCCTGCGCGAGACCGTCGAGCAGCGTACGGACGACCTTGCCGCCGCCCCCTGGGAGGCCATCGGTCCGGATGCCGTGGCCCGACTCTCCGAGCTGCTGGGCGAGTTCTGGGTGGCGGTCATCGGGTCGGGCATTCTGCCGTCCGGGACGACCCTGGGCATAGGCAGGGTCTGAGCGTCACACGCCGCGAACCTCAGCCCCCGACACCCCGATGCCCGGCTCCGCCGCGGCCCATTACCGTGGGTCCCCGGCATGAGTAGGGCAGGGGCTGGGGGAGGGGACGCAATGGTGTCGAAGGTGGGTACGGGGGTTGTGGTCGCCGCGCTGCTGATGGTGGGCGCCACCGGGTGCAAGAGCCCGGAGGCCGGCGGCTCTTCGACCGGGCACGGGGCGGCGGCGCCGGACGGGCACGCGGTCAGCCCCCTCAAGAACCCGGACGGAACCGGGCCGGGCCTCGCGCCCCTGACCAGCGAGGCCGACAAGGCCACGGCACGCAGGCTCATCGAGACCCTGCCGACGAAGGGGCGCGGGCCGAAGACGGGCTACGCCAGGGACAAGTTCGGCTACGCGTGGATGGACACCGCAGACGGCGTCCCGCTGGCGCACAACGGCTGCGACACGCGCAACGACCTGATGAAGCGCGACGGTCAGCAACTGCACTTCCGTTCCGGTTCCGACTGTGTGGTCGTCTCCATGACGCTGCGTGACCCCTACACCGGGACCATCATCGAGTGGCGCAAGCAGAAGGCCGCCGAGGTGCAGATCGACCATGTGGTGCCGCTCTCGTACAGCTGGCAGATGGGCTCCTCCCGCTGGCCGGAGAGCAAGCGCAAGCAACTGGCGAACGACGCGCTCAACCTGATCCCGGTCCAGGGCCGTGCCAACTCGGCCAAGGGGGACTCCGGCCCCGCGGCCTGGCTCCCGCCGAACGGGCGGATCCGGTGCGCCTACGCGGTCCGCTTCGCCCAGGTCGCCCATAAGTACGGGATTCCGGTGACCACGCCCGACCGGCAGATGATGCTGAAGCAGTGTGACGGCTGACGGGCGGCCGAGGACGCCCACGCGCGCTGCGTCCTCGTGGGGGTCCCGCCTGCGCGGCGCCCTCGCCGGGACCCCGTGTGGTGTGAGGCGCCCTTGCCGTGCGGGCCACGGCGTCGCGGTCGTAGGAGAGGAGGACTGCGACGCCGTGCTGCCGCCCGACCGCGGGCTTCCTCGCCGGGATCCCGTCTGCGCGGCGCCTCGTCGGGATCCCGGCGGACCGACCCCGGCGGCGGTCAGCCGGCGTCCGCGCGGACCGCGCTGACAAGCACCGTGGTGTAGTGCATCGTGAAGCTTCCGCCCATCACGTCGATGGCGGTCCCGACGCCCTCCAGCACCTCCGTCAGCTTGTCCGGCGGGAGCAGGGTGAGGCTGCCATGGGTGGGCATCTGGTCCAGCCATGCGTCGCGGGTGTAGGTCCACTCCCAGGTGGAGCTCCACCGCTCCGGTTCACCGAATCCGCCCGCTTTCCGGATTCCGTCGGCGGCCCCGTCGACCAGCTCCCGGTACCCGTCCGCGGTCTGTCCCGCCGCCATCCGGAGGGCGAAAGGCGAGTCGGGCATCACCCGTCGGAGGACCGCGGCGAAGGCGTCCGCCATGTCGGGCGGAAGGCGGAAGGCGTTCCAGAACGCCGCCAGCAGACCGCCGGGCCGCAACGCCCGCGCCGCCTTGGCCGCTCCGGCGGCCGGGTCGATCCAGTGCCAGGCCTGACCGGCGACGATCGCGTCGAATTCCCGTCCGGCCGGCTCCCAGGCCTCGAATGTCGCTGTATCGACCTCGATCCCGAACTGCCGTGCCACCTCGGCCATCCGTGCGTCGGGCTCGACGCCGAGCACTCGGCAGCCCGCCGCCCGGAACTGCCGGGCTGCGATACCGGTGCCACAGCCGACATCGAGGACGTCGCGCCCGGGGGCGGCGTCGACGATCCGGTCCATCAGGGCGTCGGGGTAGCGGGGACGGGCCCGGTCGTAGCGCTCGGCGTCGGAGCCGAACGACTGGGCCACCTCCTGGTGTTGACGTATCGCGGGCTGGTCGGAGCCTGCGCGCTCCGGCGGTAAAGTGGGCATGTGCCCACTATGAGTGGGCACATGCCCACTCGTCAAGGAGCGGGTTCGTGAAGGAGGAAGGAGTCGTCGTGCCGACAGGGGTGGCCATCCGTGACGCGCGCGAGCAACTGTTCGATGCGGCCGAGCGCGTTCTGCTCCGGGACGGGCCGAGCGCACTGACCAGCCGGGCGGTCACCGTCGAGGCCGGCTGTGCCAAGGGTGTTCTGCACCGGCACTTCGCCGACTTCGACGCCTTCCTCGCCGAGTTGGTGGGCGACCGCATCGACCGGATCGACACCCGGGCGGCGGCCCTGCGCGACGCCGCCGGGACCGGCACCGTCGCCGACCATCTCGCCAGTGCGCTGACCGGCCTGTTCGAGTCCGTGGCCGTGGCGATCGTCGCGCTCATCACCTCGCGGGACGCCTTGCGTGCCCGGCTGCGCCGGACCACGCCGACCGGCGTTCCGGTCCTCTCGGAGGCCACCGCCATGATCGCCTCGTATCTCGCCGCCGAGCGTGAGCTGGGCCGTATCGCGGCGGATGCCGACATCGACACACTCGCGCCCACGCTGGTCGGGGCCGGACACCTGCTCTTCGCCGGCCGTCAGGACGCCCCGCCCGAGGCCGCGGCCGTCCACAAGGTCGTGTCGGCGGTCGTCGCGGGGGTGGTGCAGGAACCGCCGCGGTGAGCCGGCCGGTGCCGGACTCCCGCTCGGGCGTGTGCGGTTGCGGAGACCGAAAGGATTTCACCCAATGAAGAGAGGGTGCGCCGCAGCGTCGCGTTGTTCGTCCTCGCCGCGCTTGCGTCGACGCTGACGATCAATCAGGCAATGGCCTATGGGGCGGATCTCGGCCGCGTCGAGCTGCCCGGCTTCAGCCTGAGCCCGATGGCGGCATGGTTCACCGACCCGCACCGGGGCAAGCTGCCGCACCAGCAGTCGGGCACGGCCGCCGGCCACCGCCACCATGTGCAGGCGAAGGTCACGGAGGTTGCGCCTGCGCTGAGGGGCCTGCGCTGAGGGGCCACGCCGGCCCGAGCCCGTACGCGGCGACGCGCGGCGCTCGGCGCGTGGTCGCGAGCGCCGCTGTGCAGCGGGTGCCGTCCGAGCGGTCAGCCGTGCTGCGACCCGCTCGCGTCCGTCTTCCCCTTCAGCGACGCGACCACCCGGGCCGCCAGCTTCTTCGCGGTCGCGGCGCCGTTGTCGTGGCCGTCCGTGGAGAGCACGCTGACGACGGCGGTGCCCGCGCGGGCCGCGATCAGCGTCGTGCCGTTCTGCCAGGCGCCGTCGGTGAGCGTGATGGTGTACGCGGCGTCCCCGAGGCCGGGCGTGGCCCTGCCGGACACCGTCACCTTGCTGTGGGTGTCGGAGTCGGTGAAGCCCGGGCACGCCGTGACGATCCTCTCCACGGCCTTCAGCACGTCCGCCGAGGTGGTGCCGCGGTACACGTCGATCTCCTGGGCGATCTCCTCGGAGGTGTTCTTGTCGACGTAGGCGCTCTGCGCGAACGACACCCCGGCCACACCGGTGAGGTCGATCCAGCCCGTGCCGTCGAGCCCGCTGCAGTCCGGCTTGGCGGCGCTCCTGGTGGCCGGCGACTGGTAGGTGCCGCCGGTGTCCCGGGTCCCGTCGGTGTCGACGGTGAACCCGGACGGGAAGAACGACGCGGGCGCCAGGGCCTTCTTCAGCTGCGTACCCGTCGGCAGACCGGTGTTGGGGTCCTTGGCGCGGGTGGGCGTCGCGGCCGTGGCGGAGCCGTCGGAGGAGTCGGAGGAACCGGCGGAGCAGGCGGCCAGGGCGAGCGGGAGTGCCGCCGCGGCGAGCACCTTGACGGCACGGGACGGGAGACGCATCGGAGTCCTTCGGAAGTCGTGCGGAGTGCCGCGGTGGGGCCGGGTGCCTCCGGGAGACCGGAGGGGTCCACCGGGCCCGGGCGGCGGCCCGGATGATCGGCGAGCCTGCGCGGACTCTATGGCGTCCCGGTCACGTACAGGTCTCCGTCCGCCGAAGTCCGGTCAAAGCGCCGTCACCACCTGAAGCTTTGCTGCACCTTGGGTGAAACTTGTGATGCTCAAGGGGCGGGGTTTCCCGATCAAGGTGACGGGGTCGGTTACGGTGCGATCCGCTCCGGGCGCCGAGGGGAGGCGCACCACCGCATCGTGCGGGTGGTCGCGCAGGCGGGCGCCGTTGCCGGGGGCCTCGACCGGGCCGTTGCCGGAGCCCACGTCGTCCTGGACCGGTGCGCTGACGCCGCCGTGTCTTCCGAGTGCTTGGGGGTGGGGATGTCCCGTCATCGGATGTCGAAGAGGGGCCGCTACGTCGCGTGGGCGACGGCGGGTGCCGCCGTACTGGCGGGTGCCGGGATCGCGGCGACGAACTCCCTGGCCACGACCACGAGCTGGCCCGCGGCCACCGTCTACACGGGCCGTGCCTTCGACACCTGCACCGCGCCCTCCCTGTCCGCCATGAAGGCCTGGCACACCGGGTTCTACGGCGCCGCAGCGGTCTACGTCGGTGGCAAGAACCGCGGCTGCGCCCAGCCGAACCTCACCGCGTCCTGGGTGAAGTCCGTCAGCACGCTCGGGTTCAAGCTCGTCCCGATCTACGTCGCCGCCCAGCCGTCCTGCCAGACCGGCTCCAGCCCCGAGGTGATCGACCCGGGCACCGCCGCGTCGCAGGGTGCAGCCGACGGCGCGGACGCGGTGGCGAAGGCCTCCGCCCTCGGCATGAAGGCGGGCAGCGCGCTCTACCTCGACATGGAGCCGTACGACCTGACCGACACGAACTGCGACAACGCGACGCTGACGTATGTGCGCGGCTGGCAGAAGGCCGTCCACGCGAAGTACTACCGCACCGGCTTCTACGGGTTCAGCAGCTCCAGCGCCAAGGCCGTCGCCGAGGCGACCGACCGGACGAACCTGCCGGGCAACCTCTGGTACGCCAAGTGGGACAAGGTCAACACCACGACCAGCGACTGGCCGTGGAACCCCTCCCTCTACACCGGGCGCCACCGCGCCCACCAGTACATGGTCAACAGCAAGGAGTCCCGAGGCGGTTACACCATCACCGTCGACCGCGACGCCTGGGACGCGCCCGTCGCCGTCGTCGGCTGAGAGGGGGCGGCCCGGCGCCGCCCGGTCGGAGGGCAGCCCCAAACAGCCTGTTGCAGCGCTCGTGCGAGGTCGTCCTCGCGGTCGGCAGGCCCGAGGTCACCGCGGCCGTGCAGACCGCGCCCCGGTACCGGAAGGTCGGGTTCGTCCTCGTCGACGGGGCGGGCAGGGGCACCCACGCCGGGAACGTCACCGTCACGCACACCGGCGACGGGCTGCGCACCGAGGCCGCCGGGGCCGTCGAACGGGAACCGGACGCACGCGGCCAGCCGATCACGGACCCGCGCCGGGACGGGGCGCGGGGCCCCTCGCACGCCGAGCAAGCACGCGGTCACGGACGTGTGTCCCAACGGTGAGCTCCCGGCACAAGTGCCGCGCCACCGGAACCCCGGCGAATCGTTGGTCGAATGGGTGGCCGAGATCAGGGCCACTGCCTACCATCGATCACCGCAAGACTTTGTGCACCGTCGCACAATCGCCGGGAGGCCACCTTGCACCGCCTGCTCCGCCAGCACAGCGGCCGTCGCGGCCGTCGCCCGTCGCTCACCGTCTCCGCGGCCGCCGTGCTCCTCGCGGCCGCCCCGCTGCTGACCGCCTGCGGCGGTGCCGCACACCCCGGCGCCGCGGCCGTGGTGGGCGGCCAACGGATCACCGTCGCACAGCTGGAGGGCCGGGTCGACGAGATCCGGAACGCCCAGCGGTCCGCCGCGCCGGACGACCAGCAGTACGCGCAGGCCATCGCCAAATCCGGCGGACTCACCCGCACCACCCTGCAGACGCTGGTTCTCGACCGCGTGCTGCACCGCGCGGCCGGCGACGCGGGGGTGACCACCACGCCCAAGGAGCTCCAGGAGTTCCGCGCCGGCTACGAACGGCAGGCCGGCGGGGCGAAGGCCCTCGAGGCGACCTGGCTCCAGCAGTACAACGTCGCCCCGGGCCGCCTCGACGAGAGTCTGCGCAGCGAGCTGGAGGCACGCAAGCTCGCCCAGCGCCTCGGCGCCGACATGAACACGACGGCGGGCTCGGCCGTCTTCTGGAAGGCACTCGCACAGGCCTCCAAGAAGCTCCACGTCGACCTGAACCCCCGCTACGGCGCCTGGGACGACGAGAAGAGCCGCCCCAAGGACGCGAAGACACCGTGGCTGCGGGACGTCTCGGCGCCCCAGCAGGCGTAGCCGCCGACGGGCGGTCGGGACTGTCGGCGAGGTGGGTTACGTTCGAGGGGTGAACGCTTCCGCCGATTGGCCCCCCGCCGTCCCGGCCCCGGGCTCCACCGTCCCTGGCCCCGGCCGGATCGTCCTGCTCACCACGAGCCACCGCGTCGCGCCAGGGCTGCTGTCCTGGCCGGCGTGGCAGGCACTGCGCGACGCCGACCGGGTGCTGTGCGCGGACGGCGCGCACCCCCAGCTGCCGTATCTGCGCGAGGCCGGTGTCGTGGTCGAGGAGGGCGCCCCGACCGCTCGGGAGCTGGTCGACGCCTGCGCCGGCGGGCGCACCGTGGTCGTCGTCGCCCTCGGCGAGGGCGAGCCCCGGCTCACCGACGGCCTCGCCCGGCTCGCCGGCTCCGGCCGCGAGACCATGCCGGAGCTGGAGCTGCTCCC
This sequence comes from Streptomyces sp. NPDC002004, assembly GCF_053593975.1. NCBI lineage: Bacteria > Bacillati > Actinomycetota > Actinomycetes > Kitasatosporales > Streptomycetaceae > Streptomyces > Streptomyces sp. NPDC002004. The sequence continues at coordinate 136,367 of NZ_JBSFDP010000016.1, read as the reverse complement.
CGGCTCGTACGACCTGCCGGGCGCCCGGATCCTCGACCTCGTGCAGGTCATGGACCGTATTCGCGCCGAGTGCCCCTGGTCCTCGAAGCAGACCCACAAGGGGCTCGCGAAGTACGCGATCGAGGAGGCCTACGAGCTGGTCGAGGCGATCGAGGACGGCGACCGCGACGAGCTTCGCGAGGAGCTGGGGGACGTGCTCCTCCAGGTCGTCTTCCACGCGCGCATCGCCGAGGAGGACCCCGACGAGCCCTTCTCCGTCGACGACGTCGCGGGCACCATCGTCGCGAAGCTCATCCACCGGCACCCGCATGTCTTCGGCGAGGACACCGCCGAGACCCCCGAGGACGTCAAGGAGCACTGGCTGCGCACCAAGGCGCAGGAGAAGCAGCGCGATTCGGTGACCGACGGCGTCCCGCTGGGACAGCCGGGGCTGGCCCTCGCCGCGAAACTCGCGTCCCGGGTGCGGACGGCGGGACTCGACGTGCCCCTGCCCCCCGGTCAGGGGGTCGGCTACGAGCTGCTGGCGATGGCGGTGCGGGCCGAGCGGGAAGGCGTCGACCCGGAGGCGGCGCTGCGCGCGGCGGCCCGCGCCTACCGGGACGCCGTGGTGGCGGTCGAGAAGGGTTCCTCTTAGTACCGTTGGGGGGACGGCAGTTGGGGCGCGGCGGGGCGTGGGGGCGTGTGTGGACGGGGAGTTGAGGGAGCTGGCGGACGAGCTGGCGTCGGTGCTCGTCCGGACGGCGGGCACCGAGGGCTGGCTGGAGCAGCGCGACCACGTGGTGCGGCTGTTCCGCGGCATGCCGGAGAAGGCACAGGTCGAGCTGGCCGCCCGCTCGACGGCCCGGCCGCTGTCCAGCCGCAGCATCTCGCAGGCCGAACTGGAGACCGTCTGGCGGGCCCAACTGCGGAGCCTGCTGACGCGCAAGCCGCAGTCGGCCACCGTGCTGCGCAACGTCCTGACCCGTCTGACCGGCCGGGGGAAGGCCGCGCCGGACACCGAGCGGTCCGACGGCGCGCAGCGGTCCGCGGACGGGTCCGGGCCGGTACCCCGGGAAGTCCGGGACAGATATGAGCAGCTCGCCCAGAACATCGCGGGGCACCGCTTCCGGTACCACCTGCTGGACGCGCCCGTGATCTCGGACGCCGAGTTCGACAGGCTGCTGCGCACCCTGGAAGAGCTGGAGAAGAAGTACCCGGAGCTGAGCACCTCCGACTCCCCGAACGACAGGGGCGCCGCAGCCGCCGGGACCGCATCCGGGGCGACGCCCGGGACCCCCGTCCGCAACACCGTCTCCGGCGGCACCCACGGCCACGTCGTCCAGGCGGGCAGCATCGGTGCGGTCACCTTCCATGCCCAGTCGTACTACCAGGGCCTCCTCCCCGACCCCGGCACCTGGCCCCGCGCCGAGGACCTCGACCCGCTCGACCTCGGCGTCCGCCCCACCTGGCGCGTCAGCGGCCTTCCGCCGCTGCCCCCGTACGTCCCGCGCGACCGTGACGCCGTGCTGGGCCCGGCGGTGCGGGAGGCGCGGGCGCGTGGCGGGTTCGTGCTCGTGCTCGGAGCGCCGTACACGGGGAAGTCCCGCACGGCGCTGGAGGCCATGAGCGCGGAACTGGGCGGATTCCGGGTGTTCGCGCCCGCGCGCGGCGACGATCTGCGCGGGCTGCCCGCGCTGCTCCAGGGCCGTCCGGACCGGTACGCCCTGTGGCTCGACGACCTCGACGGACACCTCGGCGACGGGGGACTGGAACCACGGCTGCTGGCCCAGCTCACCGGCCGGGGCGTCGTCGTCCTGGCCACGATGAGCGACGACGCGTACGACGAGCAGCGCCACGAACCGCGGGGCCGCGTCCTCGACCACGCCCGGACCGTGGAGCTGGCGCGCGCATGGACCGCGGCGGAGCAGGACCGCCTGCGCGAGCGGGCGGCCGAGGCGTCCCATCCGGCCGGCGACCACCGGCTGGCTCGAGCGGACGGTTTCAGCAGGACGGAGGGCGTCGCCACCTACCTCGCCGTCGGCCCACTGCTGTGGCGCGAGTGGTGGCGCGCCCGCCATGCGGACCGGCACCCGCGCGGCCACGCCCTCGTCCGCGCCGCCCTCGACCTCGCCCGCTGCGGTCTCACCGGCGCCCTGCCGATGGACCTGCTCGAGGCGGTGCACCAGGAGTACCCGAAGACGGAAGCGGACGCGGACGTCATGGACGGCGAGCGCTACACCGATGCCCTCGCCTGGGCGACCGAACGCCGGTACGGCGGGCTGCGCCTTCTCGTCCCCGAGGACAACGACGCCCATGGCGTGGCGTACCGCCCCGCGCCCCTCCTCGTCGACGCCGCCGCCTCGTACGAGGAGCTGCCACCCGTGGACGCCCGGCTCCGGGAACTCGCCCTGGACGTCGCGCGCGACGACGAGGACACCTACGACGCCGCCGCCCTCGAACGGATCGCCTCCGGCGCCCGCGCCGCCCTCGAGGCGGCGGCCGACGCCGGCGACGCCACCGCCCTGCACCGGCTCGGCGCACTCGCCGAGACCCTGGGCGACGGCGAGGAGGCCGAGCGCTGGTTCCGGCGCGCCGTGGCCGCCGGGCAGACGCAGTCCGCGGTGCGGCTCGGCCGGATGCTCGCCGAGCGCGGCGCGGGCAAGGAGGCCGAGACCTTCCTGGAACTCGCCGCCGAGGCCGGGGACGGCGACGCGGCGACGTTGCTCGGCGCGCTGCTGCGCGACCGGTCCGTGCACTGGCTGACGAAGGCCGCACGGGCCGGGAACCCCGAGGCCGCCCAGCGGCTCGGCGACCTGCTGCTGGGTAGCGGCGACGAGGACGCGGCCTTCGGCTGCTACCAGCAGGCGGCGAACGCCCGGTACGCCCCGGTCGCGTTCGGCTTCGGCGCCCTGCACCGGCTCTGGAACGAGGCCGAGATCGCCGAGGTCTGGCTGCGCCGCGCCGCCGACGCGGGCGACGAACGCGCCGCCCACACGCTCAAGTTCGACCTGCGCCGGCCGATGGCCCCGGACGACGTGGTCGCGTTCTTCCGGGACGACGCCGAGGCGGGCGTCGGCCTCGACGCCGCCAACCTCGGCGTGCTCCTCGAAGCGCGGGGCCGTCTCGACGAGGCCAGGATCTGGTACCGCAAGGGATACGAGACGGGAGACGCGTACGGGGCCTTCCGGCTGGCCGAGCTGCTCCGGGGCGAGGGCGAGCGGGCCGAGGCCGAACAGTGGTACCGCAAGGCCGCCGGCCTCGGGCACGCCGGTGCCCGGCGGGCGCTCGGCGAACAGCCGGACGGGCCGGGCACGGCCGGGGAGTGAGCCGGAGGACGGCAGGGAGGGGGCCGTCGGGCGGGCGGGGCGCTCCGGGAGTGCGCCGGGGACGACGGGGATACGGCCGTCGAGCGGGCTGAGGATACGGTCGGGTGGTGACCGACAAGCCCGACGTCCCGGACAGCACGCCCCTCGCCGGACCCGCCCCCGGCGGCCCGGCCGCCGAAGCCGCCGGACCCGCCCCCGAACTCTTCAGCTGGGAGTTCGCCGCAGACCCCTATCCCGCCTACGCCTGGCTCCGCGAGCACGCGCCCGTGCACCGGACCCGGCTGCCCAGCGGAGTCGAGGCATGGCTGGTCACCCGGTACGCGGACGCCCGGCAGGCCCTGGCCGACCAGCGGCTCAGCAAGAACCCGGTGCACCACGACGAACCCGCGCACGCGAAGGGCAAGACGGGCATTCCGGGTGAACGCAAGGCCGAGCTGATGACGCATCTGCTCAACATCGACCCGCCGGACCACACCCGGCTGCGCCGCCTCGTGTCGAAGGCCTTCACGCCCGGCCGCGTCGCCGAGTTCGCCCCGCGTGTGCAGGAGCTGACCGACCGGCTCATCGACACGTTCGCCGAGCGGGGCGAGGCCGACCTCATCCACGAGTTCGCCTTCCCCCTTCCCATCTACGCCATCTGCGACATGCTGGGCGTCCCCCGCGAGGACCAGGACGACTTCCGTGACTGGGCGGGCATGATGATCCGGCACGGGGGAGGGCCCCGTGGCGGCGTCGCCCGGTCGGTCAAGAAGATGCGCGGCTACCTCGCCGAGCTCATCCACCGCAAGCGCACCGCCCCCGGCGACGACCTCATCTCGGGCCTCATCCGCGCCTCCGACCACGGCGAGCACCTGACCGAGAACGAGGCCGCGGCGATGGCCTTCATCCTCCTGTTCGCCGGCTTCGAGACCACGGTCAATCTGATCGGAAACGGGACGTACGCCCTGCTGCGCAACCCGGAGCAGCGCGCGCTGCTCCAGGCGTCCCTCGCCGCCGGTGAGACCGGTCTGCTCGCGACCGCCCTGGAGGAACTGCTGCGCTACGACGGGCCCGTCGAGCTCGCCACCTGGCGGTTCGCCACCGAGCCGCTCGCCATCGGCGGGCAGCGCATCGCGGCCGGCGACCCCGTGCTCGTCGTCCTCGCCGCCGCCGACCGTGACCCGGAGCGGTTCGGCGAGCCCGACACGCTCGACCTCGCCCGGCGCGACAACCAGCACCTCGGATACGGGCACGGCATCCACTACTGCCTCGGCGCGCCGCTGGCCCGGCTGGAGGGCCGGACCGCGCTCGCGACACTGCTGCGCCGGCTCCCGGATCTGCGTCTCGCCGCCGAACCGGACGACTTGAGATGGCGGGGCGGGCTCATCATGCGGGGGCTGCGCACGCTTCCGGTGGAGTTCACGCCGGAACCGGCCCGTTCGGTTCCCGACGGGGCCTGAGCTGTTGCATCCGCGGCTCCGGTGCGGTCGCCGGGCCCACGCGGCGCGGCGTCGGAGCCCTGCGTTCCGGACACTTCGGACCTCATGGAACTGACGCAGCGTCATAACTGTGATCTTCGCGTGATCTGCGCTGCATCGACTTGTGACACACGTTCGACTCCCGCTAGGTTCACCCCGACTCGGTGACCCACGGTCGCCGCTGTCGCCACAGCTCTCACGCGAAAGGCAACCGCATGCTCTCCGGGAACGGCCGCCATCGTCGCCCCCGTCAGGCTCCCGCTCTGGTCGTCGCGGCCGGAGTGACCGGCTCCGCCATCGCGATCCCGTTGCTCGGGGCCACCGGCGCACACGCCGCCGAGGTCACCACCTGGGACCGGCTCGCGGACTGTGAGAGCGGCGGCTCCTGGAGCGCGGACGACGGCAACGGCTACTACGGCGGACTCCAGTTCTCGCAGGAGATGTGGGAGCAGTACGGCGGTCTGGACTACGCGTCGCGCGCGGACCAGGCCAGCCGCTCGCAGCAGATAGCGGTCGCCGAGAAGGTCCTCGCCGATGTGGGTCCTAGCGCCTGGACCACCTGCGCGCCGCTCGTGGGGCTCACCCAGGGCGGAGCGGCGGCCAAGGTCGACACCGGTGTGCCGGACGGTGACCCGTCGGCGTCCGCGGACGAGGACGGCGGGGACCTGACGGAACCGCTGGGCATGTCGCCGGACGCGTCCGGTTCGTCCGACAGGACTGACAAGTCCTCCAGTGCGGGTAAGTCATCCGACTCCTCCGACTCATCCGATTCTTCTGAGTCGTCCAAGACATCCGACTCGTCGGATTCATCCAGCACGGGTACCGACGGTGCGGGAGAGAAGAGTCACGACGCCACCACGAAGTCGGACAAGTCCGGCGTCGACGAGGGCACTTCGAAGGACACGTCGGACGACCCGGGCGCCGGGTCCGGCCGGCACCGCGGCGATGCGGCCCAGGAGGACCCGGCCGGCACCCGCGCCGACGACTCCGCCGGCCGGCACGCCTCGCGCGGCGACGCCTCCCGTGGCGCCGACGGCGGCGCGTACACCGTGCGCGAGGGCGACAGCCTCTGGACCATCGCCGACGCCCATGACGTCGAGGGGGGTTGGAGCGCGCTGTACGCCGACAACAAGAAGACCGTCGGCTCCGATCCGGACCTCATCATCCCCGGTCAGAGCCTCGACCTCGGTCTGGGGGGCGACAAGGGCGACAAGGGTGCCGATGGCGACGCAACCCAGGACGAGACGTCGGACAAGTAGAGAACGGCGCCCGAATCGGACGGCGATTAGCGGCACTTCACGTTGAATGTCCGGTTTGGAAAAACTGAGAGATGGGTCTCAAGGGCCCTGATCCTCTTTGAAATTCGCCGGTTTACCTGCCTACGGTCGTGACCGCTCGCCGCAGCGGGCACCCAGGGCCGTCACGCCGAATCCTGCCGACGGCCGTGCGGGAACAGTCGTCGCGTCAAGCGCCGTAGGCAGGAGCGGGGGACCCAAGGTAGGTGCCGGGCCCGGGAGTTGAAAGACGATCCGGGAACGGCTTGGGGTGAAGTCGTGCGCATGGACGCACGGCCGGGCACTCACACGGCCCGAACCCGACAGCTCACCTCGTAGGCGTCGGTGAGGGGATCACTTCATGCTGCTTTCCGGCAAGGGCAAGCACCGCCGTCCGTCCAAGGCCACCCGCGTCGCCGCTCTCGTCGGCGTCACCGGCGTCGCCGTCGCCGCCCCGCTGGTGGCGGCCGGCTCGGCCTCCGCCGCCACCACCTCCGAGTGGGACGCGGTCGCGCAGTGCGAGTCCGGTGGCAACTGGGCCATCAACACCGGCAACGGCTACTACGGCGGTCTGCAGTTCTCCGCCTCCACCTGGTCCGCGTACGGCGGCAGCGCCTACGCGTCGACCGCCGACAAGGCCAGCAAGGAGCAGCAGATAGCCGTCGGCGAGAAGGTCCTCGCCGCCCAGGGCAAGGGTGCCTGGCCGAACTGCGGCACGGGCCTGTCCGGCGCCTCCCCGCAGCAGTCCGCCCCGGCTCCGGCCCCGAAGCCGAGTGCCCCGCACACCGACTCCCAGGCCGCCTCCCGCTCCCAGCAGCGCACCGCGCCGGTCCAGAAGACCGTGACCACCCCGACCGGCAAGAAGGTCAAGAAGGGTGACGGCGAGTACAAGGTGGTCAAGGGCGACACCCTCAGCTCGATCGCCGCGAAGAAGCACGTCGAGGGCGGCTGGCAGAAGCTGTTCCGTCTGAACAAGGACATCGTCGACGACGCCGACGTCATCTTCCCGGGCCAGCAGCTGCACCTCGGCTGATCCCAGGCCCCCCAGACCGCCTCGCCCCGGTGCGTGTTCCCCCGTACGCACCGGGGCGGGGCTCTTTTTGTTCCGTTCGAAAACAATTTGCTCCGGGTTTTTGTCCACGGGGCGGTCCGTCGGCTGGCCGATGCCCCGGAGCCGGTTAGGCTCATGTCGCGAGGCCCCTCCAGGCCCGCACCCCTTCGCGGGTCGAGCGGCCCGCGTACACGCGTCACATCCCAGAAGGAGATGCTCGTGCCGTCCATCGACGTCGTCGTAGCCCGGGAAATCCTCGACTCCCGAGGCAACCCCACGGTCGAGGTCGAGGTCGGCCTCGACGACGGCAGCACGGGTCGTGCCGCCGTTCCCTCCGGTGCGTCCACCGGTGCGTTCGAGGCCCTCGAGCTCCGTGACGGAGACGCCAACCGCTACGGCGGCAAGGGCGTCGAGAAGGCCGTCCTCGCCGTCATCGAGCAGATCGGCCCGGAGCTCGTCGGCTACGACGCCACCGAGCAGCGCCTGATCGACCAGGCGATGTTCGACCTCGACGCCACCCCGGACAAGTCCTCGCTCGGCGCCAACGCCATCCTCGGCGTCTCCCTGGCCGTCGCCCACGCCGCGTCCGAGGCCAGCGACCTCCCCCTGTTCCGCTACCTCGGCGGCCCGAACGCGCACCTGCTGCCCGTTCCGATGATGAACATCCTGAACGGCGGCTCGCACGCCGACTCCAACGTGGACATCCAGGAGTTCATGATCGCCCCGATCGGTGCGGAGTCCTTCTCCGAGGCCCTGCGCTGGGGCACGGAGGTCTACCACAAGCTCAAGGCCGTGCTGAAGCAGCGCGGGCTGTCCACCGGCCTCGGCGACGAGGGCGGCTTCGCCCCGAACCTGGGCTCCAACCGCGAGGCCCTCGACCTGATCATCGAGGCCATCAAGGAGGCCGGCTACACCCCCGGCGAGCAGATCGCCCTGGCGCTCGACGTCGCCGCGTCCGAGTTCTACAAGGACGGCGCGTACCTCTTCGAGGGCAAGGAGCGCTCCGCCGCCGAGATGACGGAGTACTACGCGGAGCTCGTCGCCGCCTACCCGCTCGTCTCCATCGAGGACCCGCTGTTCGAGGACGACTGGGCCGGCTGGAAGACCATCACCGACAAGCTCGGCGACAAGGTCCAGCTGGTCGGTGACGACCTGTTCGTCACCAACCCGGAGCGCCTGGCCCGCGGCATCGAGGAGGGCACCGCCAACGCCCTGCTCGTGAAGGTGAACCAGATCGGTTCGCTGACCGAGACCCTGGACGCCGTCGAGCTGGCCCAGCGCAACGGCTTCAAGTGCATGATGTCGCACCGCTCCGGCGAGACCGAGGACGTCACCATCGCCGACCTGGCCGTCGCGACCAACTGCGGCCAGATCAAGACCGGCGCCCCGGCCCGCTCCGAGCGCGTCGCCAAGTACAACCAGCTGCTGCGCATCGAGGAGATCCTCGACGACGCCGCGGTGTACGCCGGCCGCAGCGCCTTCCCGCGCTTCCGGAACCAGTAGGCACAGCCGGGGCTCCCGTGCCCGGCACGGGTGACAGCCCCGTCGTACGTACGTCCTCGCGCCCGGTCCCGTACCGTGTGCGGGGACGTACGCGCGTACGCCCCGATGGGCGCGTACCGGGACCGCATACAAGGGGAGGCGGGACACATGGCCGGGTCGTGCATTCCCGGGGGACGCCCCCCGGACCCCCGGCCGGAAGGGCGGGACGACGTGCCCGGCGCGCTCCGGCGAGGTGAGGTCCGGTGAGCGGCCGGGACCGGTTCTCCACCGCCACCCGGCTGCGACTGCTCGGTGAGCAGACCGCGGCCCGCGTCTACCGCTCCCAGACCAAACGGCAGGCCCGCCGCTCCCGGCTCACCGGCCGGGCCGCGATCCTCGTGCTGGTGTTCTGCTCGATGGTCGTCGCGATCGCCTATCCGATGCGCGAGTACGTCTCCCAGCGCGCCGAGATCGCCGATCTGCGCCGCCAGCAGGAGCGGGAGCGGCAGCGGGTCGAGGAACTGCGCGACGAGAAGGCCCGATGGCAGGACGATTCGTACGCGAGGCAGCGCATAAGGGACCGCCTGCACTACGTGATGCCGGGCGAGACCGGGTACACGGTGGTCGACCCCGAGGCGGCCCACCGCACCCGCACCACCCAGGGCGCGGCCGACCGGCCCTGGTACTCCAACGTCTGGGACGGCGTCGACAAGGCCGACCGCGCGGACCAGTGAACCCCATACGAACAAGAAAGACGCACTTCACGGCATGGAAACGCCCCCGCCCAGCACTCCGCGCACCGAGCCGACCGAGGCCGACGTCGAGGCCTTCCAACAGCAGCTCGGGCGGCCGCCGCGCGGGCTGCGCGCGATCGCACACCGGTGCCCGTGCGGGCAGCCCGACGTCGTCGAGACCGCCCCGCGGCTGCCGGACGGCACCCCCTTCCCGACGCTCTACTACCTGACGTGTCCGCGGGCCTCGTCCGCGATCGGCACGCTCGAGGCGGAGGGCGTCATGAAGGAGATGACGGAACGGCTCGCCACCGATCCCGAGCTCGCCGCCGCGTACCGCGCGGCGCACGAGGACTACGTCCGGCGCCGCGACGAGATCGAGGAGCTCAAGGGCTTCCCCAGCGCGGGGGGCATGCCCGACCGCGTGAAGTGCCTCCATGTGCTCGTGGCGCACTCCCTGGCCGCGGGTCCCGGCGTGAACCCCCTGGGCGACGAGGCCATCGCCCTGCTGCCCGAGTGGTGGGCCAAGGGCCCGTGCGTGACCCCGTGCGCCGAGTAGCCGGCCGCCCCCGCCCCTGAGCACCCAGCAAGGAGCCCCACCCATGACCCGCGTAGCCGCCGTCGACTGCGGCACCAATTCCATCCGTCTGCTCGTCGCCGACGTCGACGCCGCGACCGGTGAACTCGTCGAGCTCGACCGTCGTATGACGATCGTGCGGCTCGGCCAGGGCGTCGACAGGACGGGGCGGCTCGCCCCCGAGGCGCTGGAACGGACCTTCGCCGCGTGCCGCGAGTACGCGGCCGTGATCAAGGAGCACGGCGCGGAGCGGGTCCGCTTCGTGGCCACCTCGGCGTCGCGGGACGCCGAGAACCGGGACGAGTTCGTGGCGGGGGTGCTCGGCATCCTGGGTGTCGAGCCCGAGGTGGTCACCGGCGACCAGGAGGCCGAGTTCTCCTTCACCGGTGCCACGCGCGAACTGGCCGGGCGGGCCGACCTGGCGAGGCCCTACCTCGTCGTGGACATCGGCGGCGGCTCGACCGAGTTCGTCGTGGGCGACACCCGGGTGAACGCCGCGCGCTCCGTCGACATCGGCTGCGTACGGATGACCGAGCGGCACCTCGTGCACGACGGCGCGGTCACCGACCCGCCCACGCCCGATCAGATCCGCGCCGTCCGCGCGGACATCGAGGCCGCCCTCGACCTCGCCGAGGAGACGGTCCCGCTGCGCGAGGCGCACACGCTGGTCGGGCTCGCGGGCTCCGTCACCACGGTCGCCGCGATCGCGCTCGGCCTGGACGACTACGACAGCGACAGGATCCACCACGCCCGTGTCTCCCACGAGCGGGTCGCGGAGATCACCGGGGAGATGCTGCACTCCACGCACGAGCAGCGTGCGGCGTACCGGGTCATGCACCCGGGGCGGGTCGACGTGATCGGCGCGGGCGCGCTGATCCTTCTGTCGATCATGGAGCGGATCGGGGCCCGTGAGGTCGTCGTCAGCGAGCACGACATCCTCGACGGCATCGCGTTCAGCCTGGTCGAGGGTGACGGACGATAGGCGGCCCGCAGGGTCCCGACGACCCGGCCGAGGGGACCGGAAAAGCCCCTCGGCTGAGCGGGGCGCGCGGCGGATGAGCGCGCCGAAGTGCCTCGTGAGCGCGTCGCAGGAGGCCCCGTCGGAAAACTTCGTGAAGTTCTTCACAAGGATTTCGGCTCGGGAGGGCGAGGTTTTGCACCGTCAGGGCCCGCCGAAGCCTTCGATTGCTTCGCGGCACGGGGCGTTGAGGGGTTCCCCGTATGTTACGCGCGTGTGAAATCGACGAGTGGTCCAGCGGCCGGATGGGGCCGGAGAGGCTGTTCAAGCGGGGTCGGCAACGTTTCCGATTGCACCGTGGTTCCCCCCGGGGCCCATGACCTCCGTCACGTGGGCCGCGCAGTGTAGCAGAGGGACCCTGCATGCTTGTGAAGGGGCTCACGAGCGACCCCCTCCGGGCGGGTGGATACTCGATGGCATGAGCACCACGGAGCGTCCCAGGATCCTCGTAGTAGGCGGTGGGTACGTAGGCCTGTACGCAGCTCGGCGCATCCTCAAGAAGATGCGCTACGGCGAGGCGACCGTCACGGTCGTCGACCCGCGGTCGTACATGACCTATCAGCCCTTCCTCCCCGAAGCCGCCGCCGGCAGCATCTCCCCGCGGCATGTCGTCGTCCCGCTGCGACGCGTGCTGCCCAAGGCGGAGGTCCTCACCGGTCGGGTCACCACCATCGACCAGGACCGCAAGGTCGCCACGATCGCGCCGCTCGTCGGCGCGGCCTACGAGCTGCCTTTCGACTACCTGGTGGTCGCCCTCGGCGCCGTCTCGCGCACCTTCCCGATCCCCGGCCTCGCCGAGCAGGGCATCGGCATGAAGGGCATCGAGGAGTCCATCGGTCTGCGCAACCACGTCCTCGAGCAGCTCGACAAGGCCGACTCGACCACGGACGAGGAAGTGCGCCGCAAGGCCCTCACCTTCGTCTTCGTCGGCGGTGGCTTCGCCGGTGCGGAGACCATCGGTGAGGTCGAGGACATGGCCCGCGACGCGGCGAAGTACTACAGCAGCGTGTCCCGCGAGGACATGCGCTTCATCCTCGTCGACGCCGCGGACAAGATCCTCCCCGAGGTCGGCCCCAAGCTCGGCCAGTACGGCAAGGAGCACCTGGAGAGCCGCGGGGTCGAGATCTACCTCAGCACCTCCATGGACTCCTGCGTCGACGGCCACGTCGTGCTGAAGAACGGCCTCGAGGTCGACTCCAACACGATCGTGTGGACCGCCGGTGTGAAGCCGAACCCGGTGCTCGCCCGCTACGGTCTGCCGCTCGGCCCGCGCGGCCACGTGGACACCCAGACGACGCTCCAGGTGCAGGGCACCGACTACATCTGGGCCGCCGGCGACAACGCCCAGGTCCCGGACCTCGTCGGCCGCAAGGCCGGCAACCCGAACGCCTGGTGCCCCCCGAACGCCCAGCACGCACTGCGTCAGGCCCGGGTCCTCGGCGACAACGTGATCTCCGGTATGCGGGGCTTCCCGCAGAAGGAGTACAGCCACGCCAACAAGGGTGCGGTCGCCGGTCTCGGCCTGCACAAGGGCGTCGCGATGATCGTCATGGGCAAGGTGAAGATCAAGCTCAAGGGCCGTCTCGCCTGGTACATGCACCGTGGCTACCACGGCATGGCGATGCCGACCTTCAACCGGAAGATCCGCGTGTTCGCCGACTGGACGCTCGGCATGTTCCTCAAGCGCGAGGTCGTCTCGCTCGGCGCGATGGAGACTCCGCGCGAGGAGTTCTACGAGGCCGCCAAGCCGGCGCCGGCCCCGGCCGCCGCCAAGACCGAGGAGAAGGCCAAGGCCTCCTGACCTCCGGTCAGTTCGTGTGACCCCGAAGGGGGCGCCCGCCATCCGTGGTGCGGGCGCCCCCTTCGGCGTACCACCTCCCGCCGCGGCGCACGCAGATGTGCGGATCCGGGAAGAGATGTCCCGACACGGATGAGGATCGGCCCCCGCGGTGTTTACGTGGAGTCGGACCGTTTCCGGGATCTTTCCCCGAGTTCGCGACCCTCGTGAGCGCCGGGGAACCCCAATCACGGAGGTGTGCGCCATGCAGGATGCCGCACTGCGGCTGAGAACCATTGCCGAGCAGCTGTTGGGGGCGCCGCTCCCGGTGCGGCTGCGTGCCTGGGACGGTTCGGAATCCGGCCCGCCCGTCGTCCGTCGGGCTCCGGGCGAGGCCCCCGGCACAGCCCCCGCCGCCACGGACGTGCCCGTGCTCGTCGTACGTCACCGGCGGGCCCTGCGCCGCATGCTCTGGAAGCCGGGCGAACTGGGCCTCGTCCGGGCCTGGGTGGCCGGTGAACTGGACGTCGAGGGCGACCTGTACCAGGCGCTGGATCTGCTCGCCGGACTGGTCTGGGAGCGTGGCGAGGGTGGCGGGGGCGGCGTCCTGGCCGCACTGCGCGACCCATCCGTGCGCGAGGCCGCACGGGACCTCGTCAGGCTCGCGGGCCCCTTCCCGCCGCCGGCCCCGCCCCGCGAGGAGGCCCGCAGACACCGCAGGCTGCACCTGCACACCAGGGGCAGCGACAAGCAGGCCATCAGCCACCACTACGACGTCGGCAACGACTTCTACGAGCTCGTGCTCGGCCCGTCGATGGTCTACTCGTGCGCCTACTGGGACGCGCCCGACGGGAGCCTGGAGGACGCCCAGCGCGACAAGCTGGAACTGATCTGCCGCAAGCTCGACCTGAAGCCCGGTCAGCGGCTGCTCGACGTCGGCTGCGGCTGGGGCGCCATGGCCGTCCACGCGGCCCGTGAGCACGGTGTACACGTCGTCGGCATCACCCTCTCCGGCGAGCAGGCCGCGTACGCCCGCAAGCGCGCCGCGGACGAGGGGCTGACCGACCGGGTCGAGATCCGGGTCCAGGACTACCGGGACGTCTCCGACGGGCCGTACGACGCGATCTCCTCGATCGGCATGGCCGAGCACGTCGGCTCGGCACAGTACCTGGAGTACGCACGCGCCCTGTACGCCCTCCTCAAGACCGGCGGGCGGCTGCTCAACCACCAGATCGGCCGGCGCCCGCAGACCGACGAGGAGGCGTACGAGGTCGACGAGTTCATCGACGCGTACGTCTTCCCGGACGGTGAGCTCGCCCCCGTCGGCACCACCGTCGGCCTGCTGGAGCAGGCCGGGTTCGAGGTGCGCGACCTGGAGTCGATCCGCGAGCACTACGCGCTCACGCTGCGCCGCTGGGTCACCAACCTGGAGGCCGGCTGGGGCCGTGCCATCAAGCTGACCAGCCCCGGCCGCGCCCGTGTGTGGCGGCTCTACATGGCGGCGTCCGCGCTGTCCTTCGAACACAACCGCATCGGCGTCAACCAGGTCCTCGCGGTGAAGACCCCGGACGGCGGGCCGTCCGGCATGCCGCTGCGGGCTCGCGACTGGCGGACCCCGTAGGCGGCGCAGGCCGCGACACGCACGAAGGGGCCCCGTCCGGACCGGACGGGGCCCCACGCACGCACGCGCACGGACTACGGCATCACTCCGACTTGATCGCCGTCAGCACGTTCAGACGCGCCGCCCGGCGGGCCGGCCACAGCGCGGCCAGGACACCGACCACCCCGGCCAGCAGCAGGAACACGGCCATCCGGCCCCAGGGCAGCACCAGCTCGTACGTCGACATCTTGCCGCCGATCAGCTCGCCGGCCGCCCAGCCGAAGAACACGCCCAGGCCGACCCCGAGGACACCGCCGAACAGGGAGATCACCAGCGACTCCAGGCGGACCATCCGCTTGACGCCGCGCCGGTCGAGGCCGATCGCCCGCAGCATGCCGATCTCCTGCGAACGCTCGAAGACGGACATCGCCAGCGTGTTGATGACACCGAGGACCGCGACGATCACCGCCATGGCCAGCAGGCCGTACAGCATGTTCAGCATCAGCGTGAACGACTTCGCGATGCCGTCGGAGATCTCCTGCTTGTCCTGGACCTTGATGCCCGGGTTGTCGCCGAGGGCCTTCTCCATCCGGTTCTTGACCGCCGCGGTCGGACCGCCGTCGGCCTTCACCATCACCTTCATGTCGGACGGGGCCGAGAGGTGCGGGGTGAGGGTGCGGTTGTCGATCAGGATCCCGCTGATCAGCTCGTTGCCCTCGTAGACGCCCGCGACCCTCAGCCGCTCCCGCTTGCCGTCCTCGAGCGCGGCGGTGAACGTCGAACCGGCCTTCCAGTGGTGGAGCTTCGCGGTCTCCGCGTCGACGGTGACCGTCGTTCCGCCGACCTCGAAGGAGCCGTCGTCGGCCTTCAGGTCGGTCAGCTCGCCGATGGTCCGGCCGTTGACGCCGGTCAGGTACTCCGTCGTACCGGCGATACGGGCGGGCGCGTCGCGCATCGGGCTCGTCGCGGTGACGCCGTCGACGGCCGCGAGCTTCCTGTCGACCTCCGGCGAGAGGCTGTTGTAGTTCGCCATGCTGACGACGTAGTCCGCCTTCAGCGCGGCCGTCGCCATCTTGTCGATCGCCTGCTGCGAGCTGCCCGCGATCACCGTCATACCGGTGATCAGGGTGAGACCGATCATCAGCGCCGAGGCCGTCGCCGCGGTGCGGCGCGGATTGCGCACCGAGTTCTGGCGGGCGAGCTTCCCGGAGACGCCGAACATGCGCATCAGCGGGGCGGCCGCCGCGATCAGCGGGCGGGACAGCAGCGGCGTGAGCACGAAGACGCCGATGATGAGGAGCGCCGCGCCCACGCCCATCGGGGCCTGGCCGGAGTCGCTGCCCATACCCGTGGCGGCGAGCACCACGGCGATGCCCGCGGCGGAGAACAGCGCACCGATCGTGTTGCGCAGCACCAGCGACTTGGTGGTGGCCGGCGCGTGGAGGCTGCCCATCGCGGCGACCGGGGGGATCTTCGCCGCACGGCGGCCCGGCAGCCATGCGGCGAGCATCGTGACGACGACGCCAACCGCCAGTGCGGTGGCCACCGTGCCCGGAGTGATCACCAGCGGGCCGTCCGGGACGCTGCCGCCGAACGAGCCGACCAACGAGCGCAGTCCGGCGCCGATGCCGATGCCGGCGACCAGACCCGCCACGGCGGCGACCGCACCGACCACGAACGCCTCGATCAGCACCGAGCGGGTGACCTGGCGCCGGGAGGCGCCGACGGCGCGCAGCAGCGCGAGCTCCTTGGTGCGCTGGGCGACCAGCATCGTGAACGTGTTGGCGATGATGAAGACGCCCACGAACAGGGCGATGCCGGCGAAGACGAGCAGGCTCGTCTTCATGCTGCTCATCGAGTCGGCGATCATCCGCGCCTGGTCGTCCGCGAGCTGCTTGCCCGTGGTCGTGCTCGCCCGGTCCTTCGGGAGGATCCTGTCCAGCTCGGCCCGGAGGGCGGCCTGCGTGGTGCCAGGGGCCGCCTTCACGTCGATCTCGTCGAAGGCGCCGCCCTTGTGGAACAGCCGCTGCGCGGTCGTCGTGTCGAACAGGGCGAGACTGCCGCCGGCGGCCACATTGCCGTCGTCGGTGGTGAAGATGCCGGATATGCGCGGCGTGAGGACGGGGCCGTCGACCGACATCCGCAGGGTGTCGCCGACCTTGTACCCGGCGCGCTCCGCGGTCCTGGAGTCCAGGGCGACCTGGCCCGGGCCCTTGGGGGCGTGGCCCTTGGCCAGGGGGTAGCGCGGGTCCTTGACGCCCCAGTAGTTGCCGCCCTGCGACTGGA
The DNA here is from genome assembly GCF_053593975.1 of Streptomyces sp. NPDC002004. Taxonomy (NCBI): domain Bacteria; kingdom Bacillati; phylum Actinomycetota; class Actinomycetes; order Kitasatosporales; family Streptomycetaceae; genus Streptomyces; species Streptomyces sp. NPDC002004. The sequence continues at coordinate 119,809 of NZ_JBSFDP010000016.1, read as the reverse complement.
AGCCGTTGCCGAGCAGCTTGCCGTCCTTGTCGGCGACGGCGGTGAACCCGCTGACGACGCCGATCGCGCGCTCGGCGCCGGGCACGTGGGCTGCGCGGTCGAGGGTCGGCCGGGTCAGCCTCGGCTCCTTGCCGACCTTGTCGCCGGTGTCCTGGGGGCCCTCCGGGGTGATGGCGACGTCGACCTGGTCGAAGCCCTTGGCGGAGCTCTTCTGGTACGCGTCGGAAATGGTGTTGGTGAAGACGAGCGTGCCGGAGACGAACGCCACGCCGAGCATCACGGCAAGCACGGTCATCAACAGCCGGCCCTTGTGCGCGAACACATTGCGCAAGGCGGTACGGAACATTTCCTTCTCGGTTCAGGTCGGGGTCGGATCTGGGACTGGGTCTGGGTCTGGGGCCGCCCGGGCGGCTGCCGGTGGCGGGTGGTGCGGTGCGGTGCGCTGCGGCGGCGGGGTGGTGGGTCCGCGGTGGGTGGGCGGCTGTCGGTGGCGGGGTGGTGCGCCTGCTGTCGGTGGTGGGGCCGGGCCGCGCCGGGACCTCCGTCCTCGGACCGGCGCGCAGCCGTCACCCGCCCTGGCACCCGGCACTTGCGCGCCGGCCGCTGCGGGCGGAGGTCCCGCCACGTCCCCTCCCGCCGGAGGGCGGCCACTTCGCCGTAGCGGCGCGGCGGCGGCCTCCTTCCCACCCGGCATGCGTTCCGCCTGGGCGGATCGGGGTGGAGCGGCGCAGCTCCGTGACCCGCTGTGGGCAGTCGTTCCGCTGGGGCGATGGGGTTCCCCCCTGCTCGAGCGCAGTCGAGAGCTTGGGGGAGGGTGGGCACAGCCCCGGTGCCGGGTGACCTGGAGGGTGATGTGAGGTGGTGCCGGGAGGTGGGCCAGGGGCGTCCCGGCCCCGGTGGTGCCGTGGGCCGGGGTCGGTCAGCTGGTGCGGCCCTTGGCGTCGAACCGCTTCATCCGGTCCAGCACCGCGTCGGCCGACGGCCCGTACAGCTCGTCGACGATCCGCCCGTCGGCGAGGAAGACGACCCGGTCGGCATACGCGGCGGCAACCGGGTCGTGCGTCACCATCACCACGGTCTGCCCCAGCTCCCGCACCGAGTTCCGGAGGAACCCGAGCACCTCCGCCCCCGACCGCGAGTCGAGGTTTCCGGTCGGCTCGTCACCGAAGATGATCTCCGGCCTGGAGGCGAGTGCCCGCGCCACGGCGACACGCTGCTGCTGACCGCCGGAGAGCTGGGACGGCCGGTGCCCGAGCCGTCCCGACAGACCGACCATGTGGATCACGGTCTCCAGCCACTGCTTGTCGTGCTTGCGCCCGGCGATGTCCATCGGGAGCGTGATGTTCTCCAGGGCGGTCAGGGTCGGCAGCAGGTTGAACGCCTGGAAGATGAACCCGATCTTGTCCCGGCGCAGCTTGGTGAGCTGCTTGTCCTTGAGTGAGCCGAGCTCGGTGTCGCCGATGCGGACCGACCCGGAGGAGAAGGTGTCCAGGCCCGCCACGCAGTGCATCAGCGTGGACTTGCCGGACCCGGAGGGGCCCATGATCGCGGTGAACTCGGCCTGCTTGAAGTCCACGGAGACCCGGTCGAGGGCGACCACCTGGGTCTCGCCCTGACCGTAGACCTTGGTCAGATCCGTGGCCCGTGCGGCCACGGCGGTGGCGCGGTCGGCGATGGGAGTGGTGGTCACGGGACGGTGCTCCTGTCGGTACGAGGGCCGGCGGCGGCCGCCGGGTGGGACTCTTCCATCGTCCTGGCGGCGCGGCCCGCTGGAGTCAGCCGCTGTTCCGGTTCCTGGGGCAGTCTTCGGTCGGACGGGAGGCGCCTCCCTCATACCTGGGGATGACAACCGTCCCTGAGACCGGGGGTCCACCGAGACGGTGAAATTCCGTCATTCCGTACCGATCACCAAAGCCCCGCAGAAGGCCGTCCCGTAAGTGAGAACGCCCTGCGACAAGGGCTGATGCTCCCTCAGACCTCAATAAAATAAGACAACATCGGTCTGTGGTTCCGCTGTTCGGGGGACGTATCCGGATAGGCTCGGACCACTCGATGCGGAGCCCATGGCCTGCCCGGATGGTGGAATGCAGACACGGCGAGCTTAAACCTCGCTGCCCCTCGCGGGCGTACCGGTTCAAGTCCGGTTCCGGGCACCTTCGCGGCCGTTTCTCCGCCCCCGTGATCACTCTCTTCCTCTCGCTTGCAGGGTTCTGGCGCGGGCGTGAGCCTGGAGGGGGGCCGGTGTCGCGCGGGCGTCGAGGAGATGAGGCAGATGCCCAAGGTTTCGAGGGAGAGCGCCGCGCAGGTCGAGGACCACGGCGCGGTCGTCGACCACCACGAGGACGTGGATGGTTACACCGTCAACTTCGTGTCCTTCCGGCAGGGCATCGACGGCACCGAGCTGTTCGAGGGGCTTCCCGGTGACAGCTGCAGCTGTCCCCACTGGGGGTACGTCCTCAAGGGCCGCGCGACCTTCCGCTTCCCCACCCATGAAGAGGTCTTCGAGGCGGGGGACGCCTTCTATCTCCCACCGGGCCATGTGCCCCTGGTCGACGCCGACACCGAACTGCTCCAGTTCAGCCCCACCGCGCAGTTGCGGGTGGTCGAGGCCGCGGTGACGCAGAACATGCAGAAGAAGAACACCGATTGACGGTGCATCGTCGAGCCGCACCATCGAGCCGCACCCGCGCCGGCCGTGACGGGATCCGGGGCGCGCAGGCGCGGCGCCCGGCGCGCGGGGACGTGTGACGGCCCGCGCGCGGGAAGGCGGCCGGCCAAGTCGGTCACTCCGATGCGCGGTTACGTCCAAGGGCCTTGCGGTAAGGGGCGGCTCTCCGTCGATGGGGGCCGCGCGTCGTGTCGAGGACCCCGCCGGGCGCCCGAACCGCACCGTGGGTGACGTCCTCGCCCGGGCCCGCGCGCCCGCCAGGACCGCCGGCGCCGCCTCACCGCGTCCCGCGCCGCCGAGGCCGGGCTCGCCGGGACGTGTGCGCGGGCTTCCCTCCGGATCGAGCCAATCCCTTCCGCATCCCCGGCATCGGGCCGACGGGGTGTGTTCCGCGTCACAAGGATGAGGGAAAGATCCTCCCCAAGCACTAGAGTCAAGGCTTTGCCTACCCATTACTCTTGGGCCAAGGCCACGCAGGGTGAGCCATGGAGGAGTGAAATGAGGAGCAGTAACCCGGTCTTCTCGCGACGGGGCTTCAGCCGCGACAACGGCTATGCGGGCTTCAACGCCGCGCCGCAGGCCGGGGGACCCGCTGCAGGTACGCAGGGCAACCCGTACGCGGGGGGCAACCCTTACGCGCAGACCCCCGGCAACCCGTACGCCCAGAACCCGTACGCGCAGCAGGACCTGCAGTACGGCGCGCCGCCCCAGGCCCCGGTCTCCACCGGGCGCATGACGATGGACGACGTCGTCATGCGCACCGCCACCACGCTCGGCGTGCTGGTGCTGACCGCCGCGCTCGCCTGGGCGCTGCTGCCGGTCGACGTCGCCAACATCGGCCGCTCGTACGGCATCGCGATCGGTGCCGGCCTCGTCGCGATGGTGCTGGGCCTCGTCCAGTCCTTCAAGCGCAAGGCGTCGCCCGCGCTGATCCTGTCGTACGCCGGTCTGGAGGGTGTCTTCCTCGGCGTCGTCAGCAGCATCGTCGACCAGCACATCGCCAGCGGCGCCGCGATGCAGGCGGTGCTCGGCACCATGGCGGTCTTCGTCTCCGTCCTCGTGGCGTACCGCGCGGGCTGGATCCGTGTGAACCGCCGCTTCTACGGCTTCGTGATGGCCGCGGCGCTCGGCTTCATCCTGCTGATGGCCGTGAACCTGCTGTTCATGGTCTTCGGCGGCGGCGACGGCCTCGGCTTCCGCAGCGGCCCGCTGGGCGTGGTGTTCGGCGTGATCGGCATCATCATCGGCGCCTGCTTCCTGGCCCTGGACTTCAAGCAGGTCGAGGACGGCATCGCCTACGGCGCGCCCCGCGAGGAGGCGTGGCTGGCCGCGTTCGGTCTGACCATGACGCTGGTCTGGATCTACATGGAGTTCCTGCGCATCATCGCCATCCTCCAGGGTGACGACTGACCTTCTCCGGGCGGCCGACGCCCCCGGGAAGTGACCCGCCGAAGGGCCCGCGAACACCGGTTCGCGGGCCCTTCGGGTCGTCGGGGTCGTTGTCGGTGGTGGGAAGCGGTGCCTACCGGCGACGCGTCCTCAGTGGCGGATGCGGGTGGCCCGCCGCAGGTCGAATTCGTGTACGAGTGCCTTGGCGTGGCCGTACGCGAGGTTGTGCTCGAAGCGGAGCCAGCTGACCTTCTCGTCGAAGCGGAAGAACGCAGGTCCCTCTTCGAGGGTGCGAAGCCACTCCGAGACTTCCTTGCCGGTGCAGTGGGGAATGCGGGCGAGCAGATTGCGATGGGTCTCCTCGGAGAAGACTTGGGACATCGGCGCCTCCGGACGCGTGCGATGTGGTCCGTCCTTCACGCCACCGTGCCTCAGCGTTCGGGTGTTGGCAACAGTCCGGGTCGGGCGCATAAGGTCACGGCGTGCTTGATACGACCCCTCTGACGTCAGCCGTGGACCATTTCGCCGACCGATTGCGGGCCGCGCCGCAGAGCAGGCTCCAGCGTGGTGCGGCGGCCGAGGCACTGGCTCTGGCCAGGGAATTCGCCGACCGGGCGCAGCGCCTGGAGGACCCGTCGGCCGCACCGCGCGCCATGCCCGACGCGGGTATGTTCGCCGCCGCCGACCAGGTCACGGTCGCAGCGCGCGATCTGGCGCTCGTTCTGCGTGACGGCGAGCAGCTGGCGGAGGCGGTGGCGCTGGTGGAGGAGGCACAGAAACGCGCCGGGGTGTGATGTCCCCGGCGCGTGCACGTCCGTGCCTCAGGCGGAGGCGATCACCCGGTCCGCCAGGACGTAGATGTTCTCGTCGCCGCAGGTGAAGGTCAGGGCGTAGGCGCCGGAGACTCCGGAGCCGCCCAGCAGGACCGGCGCCTCGCCCGCGCGCAGCGCGGTGACCAGCCGCTCGGCGGTCTCCCGGTGCCCGGGCGTCATGCACAGCGTCGTACCGTCCGCGAAGACGTAGACGTCGAGCGTGCCCAGCGGGCCCGGGCGCACGTCGGCCAGGGCGGTACGGGCCTCCGCGAGCTCCTCCAGCGTGGCTGCGGTGCGCTCCTGGTCGCCGACCGCGGGGGGCTGCACCGGCACGAAGTCGGGGTGCGAGGGGTGACGGCGACGGGCGGCGGCCAGCTCGGCGGATTCTCCGGTGTGCTCGTCCGTCTCCGCGGCGGCCTCGGCCACCGGCTCCAGGTGGTCCAGGCCCGCGAAGTCCGACTGGCGCGGCAGGAACAGGTCGTCCGTCGGCAGACCGAGCAGGGAGGGCGCGTCGGAGGCGTCACGCGCCTCCTGTGCGGCCCAGAAGGCACGTGCCTCGGCCATCTCCCGCTCGCGCTCCTCGGCGAGTGCGGCGGCGACGGCAGCGCGTATCTCCTCGGTGTCGGCGCTGCGGGCAGCGGGAACGAGGGGCCGCGCGGACGCGGTACGGGTGTCGATCAGCTCGGTGTGCAGGGCGGTGATCTGCCGGCGCAGTCCCCGCACGGAATGCAGGGCAGCGGTGCCCACGGCCGTCGCGGCGGCCGTGGTGACCAGCAGGACAAGGGGCATAGCGCTCACTGACGTACTCCTGGCTTCACATGGGTCCCCCGACTATCTACAACAGCTTGAAGCCCCAACTAGCCCCCTGTCAGTGCGTAACGTCACGAAATGGACAGGTATTTTGCGGCGTGGTTTACCTGGAGAATGGCGCTGACCTGCGGAAATGCCACTCCCCCAGGAGATAGGTCACATCCTGGGGGAGATTGGATTACGAATCCGTGGCCGACGTGTGAAAACCGGGCCTCCATGGGAGGGGCCGTGGCCGCCGGGAGCGTGCCGGGGCGGGCGTGCCGCCCCGGCCGGGACCTCAGCTGAGGCGCTCGATGACCATGGCCATGCCCTGGCCACCGCCCACGCACATCGTCTCCAGGCCGAACTGCTTGTCGTGGAACTGGAGGCTGTTGATCAGCGTGCCGGTGATCCGGGCGCCGGTCATGCCGAAGGGGTGGCCGACGGCGATGCCGCCGCCGTTGACGTTCAGCTTGTCGATGTCGATGCCCAGGTCGCGGTAGGACGGGATGACCTGGGCGGCGAAGGCCTCGTTGATCTCGACCAGGTCGATGTCGTCGACGGTCAGCCCGGCCCGCCGCAGGGCCTGCTTCGACGCCTCGACCGGGCCGAGGCCCATGATCTCGGGGGAGAGGCCGGTGACGCCGGTGGACACGATGCGGGCGAGCGGGGTGAGGCCCAGCTCGCGGGCCTTCGTGTCGCTCATGATCACGAGCGCGGCGGCGCCGTCGTTGAGCGGGCAGCAGTTGCCCGCGGTGACCAGGCCGTCGGGACGGAAGACGGGCTTGAGGCCCTGGACGCCCTCCAGGGTGACGCCGGCGCGCGGACCGTCGTCCGTGGACACGACGGTGCCGTCCGGGGTCGTCACCGGGGTGATCTCGCGCTCCCAGAAGCCCTTCTTGATCGCTTCCTCGGCGAGGTTCTGCGAGCGGACGCCGAACTCGTCCATGTCCTGGCGGGTGACGCCCTTCAGGCGGGCCAGGTTCTCGGCGGTCTGGCCCATCGCGATGTACGCGTCCGGGATCAGGCCGTCCTCGCGCGGGTCGTGCCACGTGGAGCCCTCGCTGGCGGCGACGGCCGCGGTGCGGGCCTCGGCCTCGGCGAAGAGGGGGTTGTGGGTGTCCGGGAGCCCGTCGGAGGTGCCCTTGACCGACCGGGACACGGTCTCGACGCCGGCGGAGATGAACACGTCGCCCTCGCCCGCCTTGATGGCGTGCAGGGCCATGCGGGAGGTCTGGAGCGACGAGGAGCAGTACCGGGTGATGGTGCAGCCCGGGAGGTGGTCCATGCCCATCTGGACGGCCACGATGCGGCCCAGGTTGTGCCCCTGCTCGCCGCCGGGCAGGCCGCAGCCGAGCATCAGGTCGTCGATGTCCCTGGGGTCCAGCTCGGGGATCCGGTCCAGGGCGGCCTGGATGATCGTGGCGGTCAGGTCGTCCGGCCGCACGTCCTTCAGCGAGCCCTTGAAGGCGCGGCCGATCGGGGAGCGGGCGGCAGAGACGATCACGGCTTCGGGCATCACGGCTCCAGAGGGCTGGGAAGTGGGTGGGCCTGGGGGGAAGTTACCCGCCCGTACGGCGCAGGTCACCGGTGGGGGCGTGTGACACCCACCGCACTTTTCTAAGCGCTTGCTCAGTCTGGCGGGGGCGCCCTCACCCGTGTCTACCCACCCGCACGTCACCCACCGACCCCGGCCCCGCCGCCGTAACGCCTCCTGCGACCACCGGAGCCCGACACTCCCACCGGCACCACCTCCCCGCCCCCGGCCCCACCTCACGCCACGGCCCTGCCTTTCCGGCACTTGGGCCGCACCCCCGGCACCACCTCACGTCACCCGCCCGGTCACCGGCACCGGGGGCTGTGCCCACCCTCCCCCAAGCTCTCGACTGCGCTCGAGCAGGGGGGACCCCCATCGCCCCAGCGGAACGACTGCCCACAGTGGGAGACGGCGCTGTGCCGCCCACCTGTTCTTCCCCGGCGGAACGACTGCCCACAGCGGGAGACGGCGCGTTGCGCCGCCCGGCGGAACGGTTGCCCAGGGCGGTAGCGGCACCGGAGGGCGACCGCGGTCCCGTCGCTTGTGGCTCCGGCGGTGCCGTAGTCGTCGTGGTGGACGGGATGGCGGCCCGCAGCCGCCGGACCGGCGGGAGGGGACGTGGCGGGACCTCCGCCCGCAGCGGCCGGCGCGCAAGTGCCGGGTGGCTCGACGGGCGACGGGAGCGCGCCGGTCCGAGGACGGAGGTCCCGGCGCGGCCCCGCCCCACCCACCGACCGCACGCGCCGCTCCACCACCCGCCAGACGCCGACGCAGCCCCGGCCCCCCGCCGTGGGCGCATCACCCGGCCACGGGTAGTCGCCCAGGAGGCCCGAGCCATCCACCGGTCGTGGGCGCATCACCCGGCCACGGGTAGTCGCCCAGGAGGCCCCAGCCATCCACAGGTCGTGGGCGCACCACCCGCCCACGGGAAGTCGCCCAGGCGGGCCTCGGCCGCCCACTGCCGTAGGCGCACCATCCCGATACCCGGGCAGCCGCCCACCCGCCCTGGGCGCACCCGCGCCACGCGGGTGGCCGTCGCCCCGCCACGCGCGGGCGCCCCGGCCGCGTGGCGTCCGTACCGGCCCGCCGGCCCGAGGCTACGTCGAGAGTTCCTGGGGGAGCGTCGGGTCGGGGATCCGGCGACGGCGGCGGCGTTTGAGGAGGGCCCAGGGGCCACGAGGCCCCGTCGGCATCGCCGCCGTGACCTCGGTGCCCCCCTCCGCCGCGGCCTGCACCGCGGCCCGCGCCACCGGCAGAAACCCCTCCCGCCGCGACGCATCGGGCCGCTCCTCCTCCGGCCAGAGCCCCAGCGACGCGCACAGCGTCGGCAGCACGGCCATCGCCGCGGTCGCGTACCCCTCCGCGGAGGGGTGGTAGTTGTCCGGCCCGAACAGCTCCCGCGGATTCGCCGCGAACTCGGGCCCCAGCAGGTCGCCCAACGACACCGTCCGCCCGCCCTGCTCCACCACCCCGATCGTCTGCGCCGCGGCCAGCTGCCGCGAGGCCCGCCGTGCCAGCCAGCTGAGCGGCTGGGCCACCGGCTCGATCGTCCCCAGGTCGGGACACGTGCCGACCACCACCTCGGCCCCCGCCGTCCGCAGCCTCCGAACCGCCGCCGACAGGTGCCGCACGGACTGCGTCGGCGGCATCCGATGCGTGACGTCGTTCGCGCCGACCATGATCACGCAGACGTCAGGCACCCATCCGGGCTCCGTCACGATCTGGGACACCTGGCGTTCCAGGTCGTCCGAGCGCGCCCCCGGCACCGCCACGTTCCGCAGCTCCACGCGCCGCTCGGCGACCGCGGCGAGCCCGGACGCGAGCAGCGCCCCCGGCGTCTGCCCCGCCCGGTGCACCCCCTGCCCCGCCGCCGTCGAGTCCCCGAGCATCGCGAGCCGCAGGGGCTCCGCCAGCGGCGTGAGGCCGTCGAGCTCCCCGCCGTAGAGGCCGTCGGCGCGCGGCGGTGCGCCGTTGCCGCTGTTGTGGTTGCCCACATGCCGCTTCGCCAGCCGGACCTCCGCCAGCAGCACCCCCACCGTCGCCACTCCGAGCAGACCGATCCCTCCACCGCCGTACGCCGCGCCCGCGGCGATCCGCCGTGCCACCCTCGCCCTCGACATGCGTCGCAGCCACCTCCTCGAGCCGTACATCCACTCATTGCCCCGTGGAGGAGGTCGGCCAATCGCAACACGCGGTGAACGCCCGACGGGGGGCTTAGGCTGGCGGCACAACCCTTATGGCCCCATGCAGCCCGGAGACAACGGTGCACATCCACGACTCGATGATCAGTCTCGTCGGCAACACCCCGCTGGTGAAACTCAACAATGTGACCGCGGGAATCCAGGCGACGGTCCTGGCGAAGGTCGAGTACTTCAACCCCGGCGGTTCCGTGAAGGACCGCATCGCCCTGCGCATGATCGAGGCGGCCGAGCAGAGCGGCGCGCTCGAGCCCGGCGGCACGATCGTGGAGCCGACCAGCGGCAACACCGGCGTCGGCCTGGCGATCGTGGCCCAGCAGAAGGGCTACAAGTGCATCTTCGTCTGCCCGGACAAGGTCTCCACCGACAAGATCAACGTGCTGCGTGCCTACGGCGCCGAGGTCGTCGTGTGCCCCACGGCCGTGGACCCGGAGCACCCGGACTCGTACTACAACGTCTCCGACCGTCTCGTCCGTGAGACCCCCGGCGCATGGAAGCCGGACCAGTACAGCAACCCGAACAACCCGCTGTCGCACTACCACTCGACCGGTCCCGAGCTGTGGGAGCAGACGGAGGGGAAGATCACCCACTTCGTCGCGGGCATCGGCACCGGCGGCACCATCTCCGGCACCGGCCGGTACCTCAAGGAGATCTCCGAGGGCCGGGTGAAGGTCATCGGCGCGGACCCGGAGGGCTCGGTCTACTCCGGCGGCTCCGGACGTCCGTACCTCGTCGAGGGTGTCGGTGAGGACTTCTGGCCCACCGCCTACGACCAGAACGTCACCGACGACATCATCGCCGTGTCCGACAAGGACTCCTTCCAGATGACCCGCCGCCTCGCCAAGGAGGAGGGCCTGCTCGTCGGCGGCTCCTGCGGCATGGCGGTCGTCGCGGCCCTCCAGGCCGCGGAGAAGCTCGGCCCGGACGACGTCGTGGTGGTGCTGCTGCCGGACAGCGGCCGCGGCTACCTCTCGAAGATCTTCAACGACGAGTGGATGAACGACTACGGCTTCCTGGAGCAGGCCGGGGACCAGCCGCGTGTGGGCGACGTCCTCGACCGCAAGGAGGGCGGCCTGCCGTCGCTCGTCCACATGCACCCCGAGGAGACGGTCGGTCAGGCGATCGAGGTGCTGCGGGAGTACGGCGTTTCGCAGATGCCGATCGTCAAGCCCGGTGCCGGCCACCCCGACGTCATGGCCGCCGAGGTCGTCGGCTCCGTCGTCGAGCGTGAGCTGCTGAACGCCCTGTTCGCGCAGCGCGCCTCGCTCGAGGACCCGCTGGAGAAGCACATGTCGCCGCCGCTGCCGCAGGTCGGCTCCGGCGAGCCGGTCGCCGACCTGATGTCGGTGCTGGGCACCGCGGACGCGGCGATCGTGCTGGTCGAGGGCAAGCCGACGGGTGTCGTGAGCAGGCAGGACCTGCTGGCGTTCCTGGCCAAGGAAGGCACCAGGTAGCCGTCACGGGCCGCCGGTCCGGACGCGTGGATCTTGACTTCCGCACCTTCGGGAACTTCGTGGAAGTGGTACGAGCACGACACGTTCGCGCAGCACCGGCTTAACACGGGTCCGGCACTGTAGTGGGTGTCGGCGGGGGTGACGGAGACACCGCCCGGGCTCCGAGCCCCGGGGGAAGCTCCTCACTCGCACCGGCACCGAAACGGCGCCAAGGACCTCCGGAGCGGCTCCCGGACCTCCTGGACGCCCAGGACGCGATGCCCGGCCTGACCCGGCTCGCGTCCCACGCGGGGACCGCCGTCGTCCCGCCCCCCGTACACGGGGGTGCGGCGGTCCCCGCGCAACTCCTCGCCTCCTGACGGGCCGTGGGTCAGTCCTCCCACGGCGGGGAAGCGGAGCCGATGCCCGCGCCCCGGCGCCCCGCGAGCGCGTACACGGCGTTCACACCCACGATCCCTGCCCAGGCGACCAGCAGGCCCGGCAGACGGGCGTTGGCGACGGCGATGGCGGACAGCGGGATCGCCAGGATCAGCGAGATGATCGCGAGCCCGAAGCGCTCGCCCCAGGAGTCGCCCTGCCGGCCGCCGCGCGCGCCCCGCGCGGCGGCCGTCTGCTGCTCGGCCAGCTGTCGCCGCACCCTCTTCTCGACGGCGCCGTCGAGCCGCTGCTCCACCTTCGCGAGGAAGGAGTCGGCCAGCGCGGACTCGTACTCCTCGCCCAGCTCGCCCCGAGCCCGCAGCGTGGCGTCGAGTTCCTTCTTGAGTTCGGCATCCCGCGCGTCCATGGTGTCCACGCTAGGCACCCCTGTGCGCCGCCACACTGGGGCTAGCCCCCCGGTTCCCCCGACTCACCCGGTCGGCGGCGGGCCCGCCCCGCCGCCCGTCGGACGGCCCGTCACACGGCCCGTCCCGTGCCCGTCACACCGTCGTCGGCCGTCGTCGTGTGCCCGCCCCGGCCCGGCAGGCCGAGGGAGTCGTGAGGCAGCAGCGGGGGCTCTCCGGGTGCTGCGGGTGCCGTGAGGATCGTCTCGGCCGGGACGTGCGTCGTGTCGCGCCGTGCCAGCAGCCAGTACAGCAGCGCCGGCACCACGAGACCCACGATCCAGGACACGTCCGCGCCGCCGAGCGGGGCCACCAGCGGGCCGGTCCAGAAGGCCGTGGACAGGAAGGGCAGTTGGGCCAGCAGACCGAGGGCGTAGACCAGGAGGGCGTCCCAGCGCCACGCGCCGTAGCGGCCGTGGGGGTCGGACAGCGCCGGGATGTCGTAGCGCTCGCGCGAGATCAGGTAGTAGTCGACGAGGTTGATCGCCGACCACGGCGTGAAGAAGGTCAGCAGGAACAGCAGGAAGTCCTTGAACGCGGGCAGGAAGCTGTCCTTGCCCAGCAGCGCCACCGCCGTGCCCGCCACCATGATGAGCGCGATGTACGCCGCCCGGCCGCGCGGGCCGAGCACCCGCTGCCCCCGGAAGCCGCTCACACTCGTCACCAGCGACATGAAGCCGCCGTAGGAGTTGAGCACATTGACGGTGAGCTTGCCGAGGGCGATCACGAAGTACAGGAACGACGCCGTCAGGCCCGCGCCGCCGAGGCCCACCAGCAGGCCCACCTGGTCGGCGAGGAACTTCTCGCCGGCCGCCGCCGCGACGAGCACGCCGAACGTCATCGACCACTGCGACCCGAGCACCGTGCCCGACAGCGTCCACCAGAAGGTGGCCCGGCCGGACGTCGTGCGCGGGAGGTAGCGGGAGTAGTCGGCCACGTACGGCCCGAAGGCGAGCTGCCAGGACGCCGACAGGGACACCGCGAGCAGGAACATCGGGAGCGAGAAGTGGGCGTGGTGCAGCATCGCCGGCACGTCCGCCCGCTGCATCAGGCGTATCCCCAGGTAGACGAAGGCCAGCGCGCAGATCACGCTCGCCGTGCGGCCCAGCACGTGGATGACGCGGTAGCCGACCGTGGCCGCCACGGCGGTGACGGCGGCGAAGAGCAGGATGCCGGTCGTGTCGTCGGTGTGCGTGAGCCTGCCGACCGCCTGTCCGGCGAGCACGCTGCCGCTGGCGAAGAAACCGACGTACATGAGGACGACCAGCAGGAGCGGGACCACCGCGCCCCGCACCCCGAACTGGGCGCGCGACTGGATCATTTGGGGCAGTCCGAGCTTCGGGCCCTGTGCGGAGTGCAGGGCCATCACGGCGCCGCCGAGCAGATTGCCCAGCAGCAGCCCGACGAGCGACCAGACCACGTCGCCGCCGAACACCACGGCGAGCGCGCCGGTGACCACGGCCGTGATCTGGAGGTTGGCGCCCAGCCACAGCGTGAACTGGGAGAAAGCGGTGCCGTGCCGTTCCCCGTCCGGTACGACGTCGATGGAGCGCCGCTCCACCACCGTGCCCGCCCTGGTGTCTGCCATCGAGATCTCCTCAGCGCTCTGCCACGGGAACACGCAAGGCCAGGCCCCCCTTGCCCGGCCTGCATACCGTCATGCAGAGTTCTGGGTATCTGAATAAGTTGTCAATGCTCCGGCCGGAATCCGGTGCGAATCGATGGCTCCGCAAGACCGACAGGCAAGACGAGACGCCGGATGTGGGAGGGAATCTCCGTGATGTCGTTCCACATGGTGGACAGCGGCCGTATTGCGGGCGCCGGGCTCCGCCGGGTCGGTCACGCTGTCAGGGGTATCCGGAGGGGGTCTACGTCATGGGCGGACACGCCTTGGGGGAGCACGCGATGAACAGCAGTGGGAACGACACCCCTGCCGCACGGCTGCAGGCGCTCTTCGAGGGGCATCGGCTGACGCCGACGCAGCGCCGCATCGCGCACTGCATGGTGCGCCGCGCCGCCGACGTGCCGTTCCTCTCCAGCGTCGAGCTGGCCGAACTGGCGGGCGTCAGCCAGCCCTCGGTGACGCGGTTCGCGGTCGCACTCGGCTTCGACGGCTATCCGGCGCTGCGCAAGCACCTGCGCGAGGTCGCCCCCGCGGAGGCGCCGCCCACCGAGACGACGCTGAACGAGTACCAGCAGGCGGTCCACGCCGAGATCGAGAACCTCCGCCATCTGTCCGAGCTCCTCGCCGACCCGGCTCCGGTCGCCCGCGCGGGGCGTATCCTCGCCGCCTCCCGCCCGTTGCCGGTGCTCGGCCTGCGCGCGGCGGCGTCCCAGGCGTACGGCTTCGCGTACTTCGCCGCCAAGGTCCATCCGGACGTGCGCCTGCTGCACGAGGGCGGCACCATGCTCGCCGACCGGATCGACGCGGCCGTGCGGGCCGGGGCGACGGCCCTGCTCTGTTTCGCGCTGCCCCGGCATCCGCGCGAGGTGCTGGACGCACTCGGCTACGCGCGCGAGGCGGGCCTCACCGTCGTCACCGTCGCGGACTCGGCCTTTGCGCCGGTCGCGAAGGTCTCCGACCTGCTCGTCCCGGCCGCCGTCGGCACCGGTCTCGCCTTCGACACGGCCTGTGCGCCGATGCTGCTGGGCCGGGTGCTCCTGGAGGCCATGTGCGACGACCTCCCGGACGCCCAGGCGCGGCTGGAGGAGTTCGACACGCAGGCGGCGGCGCGGGGGCTGTTCGTGGAATAGGCGCCCGGCCTCACGGGCCGGGCGGCAGTGTGTGCCCGGCGCCGGTGCCGGCGCCGGGACCCGGTCCGTGCTCAGACCTCCAGATCGGCCTCGATGCGCTTGAGCTGGTGGCGGGCCATGGCGAGGTTGGCCCGGTCCTTGTCGAGCGCCAGATAGAGGAACAGGCCGTTGTGGTTGCGGCCCTTGATCAGCCTGATGAGGTGGTACTGGCTGCCGAGTGAGATCAGGATGTCCTCGATCTCGTCCTTGAGGCCGAGCATGTCCATCGTGCGCAGCTTGGCCCGGACGACGTCCGTGTTCCCCGCGGCGGCCACGGAGAGGTCCATGTCCTTGCCGCCGCCGATGGTGCCGAGCGCCATGCCGCTCGTGTAGTCGACGAGTGCGGCGCCGATGACGCCGTCGATCGAAGTGGCCAAGTCCTTCAGCGCGGTCTCGGTGTTCGCCATGGGTGCTGTACTCCCTTTTCGTCTGCTGGGTGTTCGCGTGGATGTGCGTGCGGAAGCGGATGTGCGCGACGAGGCGGATCCGCGGGACGACGGTGGGCGTTCGGGCGGTAGTGACGACGATGTGGGTGGCATGGGTCAGACTTCCTCCGCTTGGGTGACGGCGGCGTCGACGAGTTCTCCGATGCGGGCGCTGGCCCGCCGCGCTTCCAGATGCAGGCGGCCCACGTTGATGCGGGGTTCGGCCATCAGTGTCAGGACCGCCGAGCTGCCCGCCGCGTACGTCGCGATATAGCCGCCGGCGCCGCGCACGAGCAGTTCCCGGAACTCGCCCTGTCCGGTCGCCGACGCGAGCCTGATGGCCACCCCCAGGGCGGCGGCGGTCAGGGCGGAGACGCCTTCCGCCTCGACGTCGGAGGTGTC
Organism: Streptomyces sp. NPDC002004; assembly: GCF_053593975.1. NCBI lineage: Bacteria > Bacillati > Actinomycetota > Actinomycetes > Kitasatosporales > Streptomycetaceae > Streptomyces > Streptomyces sp. NPDC002004. The sequence continues at coordinate 104,521 of NZ_JBSFDP010000016.1, read as the reverse complement.
CTGGGCCAGGACCAGTCCGTCCACACTGGCGGCCAGGGCCCCGGTGAGCTGCGGAATCCGGGTCCGCAGGCGTCGCAGTTCGCCGAGCACCTCGGCTTCGGCAGCCATCAGCTGTCTCCTCTCGGCGCGCTGCCAGAGCGCAAAGAGCCTCATGAGGCCGGAAGTGGGGCCCGGTGGGCGGTGCGGGCATTCACAGCGTTGCCTCCAGGGCGTCACGGAGCCGGCGTAACAGGGCGATGTCGGGGTCCTCGGCGCTCACGGTGACCCAGTCGGGGAGCGCCGGTGGCAGGGCCGCGGCGGAGCGGACCGCCGTTTCGACGAGACCCGCGGCGGCCAGCCGGCGGACCTCGAGGAGCGTGTGGAAGGCGGGGCGGCCGAGTTCCCAGGCGATGGCCGACGGCGTGCGCACCCCGTCCGCCAGCCGCAGCACCGCGCGCAGACGTCCGGTGACGGCCTGCCCGGGCGCGGGCGCACGGGGGACCACGGGCGCCGTGTCGAGCTCGGGGTACGGGCAGACCCCGTCGAGCAGGGCGCGGCGCCGCCGCGACTCGCGGTCGACCGCCTCGGCGGTGACCTCCTGGACGCGGCCGAGCCAGTGCGCGACGCCGTAGCGGAACCGGGTCGGTCCGGTGGTCGGCCCGAGCACGAAGTAGGCGGCGTCGAACAGCGCGCCGAGGTGGCACATCTGGAGTTCGCCCTCGGCGAGCCGTCCGCTGTCGACCAGATGACGGCCGACCGTGCCGCGCGCCCCGGCCCGGTCGATCGCCTCCTGCCAGTCCTCGGGCGGGAGGGTGCCGCCCGCGGTCAGCAGGACGTCGAGCCCGGGCGCCGCGGGACTCTCCGCGTGGACGATGCGGCCGTCGGCGAGGTAGAGGGTGCCCTGGTCGCGGAGGAGTGCGCCCGTGGCGCGTTCGCTCGCCAGGCGCAGGAGCATCGGGGATATCGCAGTGGTCCCGGCGGTGCTCATGCCAGTACCAGCCGTTCCGCCAGGTCTCTGAGCCGGATGCGGGCCAGGGCGAGGTTGCCGGTGTCCCGGTCCATCCAGAGGTAGAGGAAGACACTGCTGTCGAACGTCGTCTCGACGAAGCGCATGACGTGGAACGCGGTGCGGGTGGCGACCACGAGGTCCTCGACGGCCGGCCCCTTGGCCGCCTCCGCCTCACCGGCCCGTGGCTCCCCCGGGGCGAAGACCGCGTACTCGGCGGCGGAGCGCGCCATTTCCGCGGTCTCGGCGGCCGTCGCCTCATGGTCCCCGTTGGCCGACTCGCCGACCGAACCGAGGGCCAGCCCGCTGGTCCAGTCGACGATCGCCGCCCCCCGCGCACCGGGCAGCGTCATCGCTTCCAGCAGACATACGTCGATTCCGGGCACGCGGCTCCCCTCCCCATGGGCGCGACCGGGGCGGTGGGCCCGCACCCGGTGACCAGGACGTTACGCACCGCACATGGGTCCATGGGGAGGGTCTGGCATTTTCCAAAGGAACATGCCCGCGACTGACGGAACTTGATAGCGGAACCTGGCACGCCTGATCGAAAGTGAATGTTCTGCGTTTCTTTGTGCTCACTTGGCCGGGGTGGCTTCAGCGTCAGCTCGCCAGTTCGTCAGTGGCGGGGCCCCCGGGCCATGCTCGCTCACCAGTTCGTCAATCCGCCGGGCCGCTCGGTTCGTCCAACCGCCGTCCCCGGTGCTCCGTTGCGCCGACCGGCCCGCCGACGGCCCGTCGGTCCGTGAGCGCACCGGGGCATCGGCCGGCAGCCCGGCAGCCCGGCAGCCCATCAGTCCGTCAGGGCGCCGGCCTGTGCCCCGCCCGACTCCGCGACGATCTCGTCGAGGGTCTGCTCCGGGCGTACGAGCGCGAAGCGCACCTCGCCCCGCGGGCCGGTCGTGAACCCGTGGACCGCCGGACGGGCGAGCGAGTTGTACGCGTAGTGGTGCGCGAAGTAGTAGGCGCCGGTGTCCAGGGCCGCCGCGTAGTCGCCCTGTTCGAGCGGCGGGAGCGAACGGTTCACGGCCAGCAGGTCTCCCGCGAAGCACGCCGGGCCCGCCACGTCCTGGGGGACCGCGGCGCCGGTCCGCGGCCGGCCCTTCGCGTCGTACGCGGCGATCCGCAGGGGCCAGGCGTCCGGCGCGTACACGGTGCGGGCCGCGATCTGGACGCCCGCGTGGGTGACGGCGATACGGCGGCCTCCGGAGGTCTTCGTGTACTCGACGCGGGCCAGCACCGTGCCGTGCTTGGCGAGCAGGGAGCGGCCGAACTCGGTCACCAGGCCGTAGCGGCCGTCGAAGAGGCCGGGGACCCGGTCGGCGAGCAGTCCCGCGTACGCCGCGTACGTCGGGGTCTGCTCGTCGGAGGTGAAGTTGACGGGCAGCCCGCCGCCGATGTCGATCGTGTCGACCTGCCGCCGCCCCGCGCGCGTGTTGATCTCCTCGGCGAGCGCGTACGTCTCCGCGACGCCCCGGGCCATCAGCTCCAGCGGCATCCCCTGGGAGCCCGAGTGCGCATGCAGCCGGGTCAGCCACGGCCGGTCCAGGAAGGCGCGTACGACCCACTCGCGCGCTCCTTCGTCCCGCAGGGCCACGCCGAACTTGGACGTCGGGGTCGCCGTCGACAGTGCGTCGATGGAGCCTCCGCCGACCTGCGGGTTGACCCGCAGCCCGACGGGCGACGCGGTGGCGGCCCGCGCGACCAGGGCGTCGATACGGGCGAGCTCCTGGGGGTTGTCCGCGTTGACGGCGATGCCCAGGGCGAGCGCCTGCCGCAGTTCGTCCTCCGTCTTGGCGGGCGAGTCCAGGACCGTGCGGTCGGCCGGCACGCCCGCGGCGCGGGCCAGCGCCAGCTCGCCGGGGCTCGCGACCTCCGCGCCGATGCCCTCGCTCCACAGCAGCCGCAGCACCGGGACGAGCGGGCTCGCCTTGACCGCGAAGGCGTGCAGCACCGGTGTACCCGGTGCCACGACCGCGTCGAAGGCGGCCGTCAGCCGGGCGGCGCTCTCCCGGATGCCCGTGACGTCCAGCAGTCCGGCGAGGGGTGTTCCGGGCCCGACGACCCCCTGCTCCACGGCCGCGCGCACGGCCTCGTCACGGCGGGCCGCGGCCGCCCCGCCCGTGTCGGGGCTCCCGAGCGGTGCGCGGCCCCCGCCCGTCGGCCGGCCGTGGTCGGCCCGTGCCCGTCGGCCTTCGCGCGGCCCGTGGTCCTCGTGCGTCCCGTGGGTCCGGTGTGCTTCGTGTGCTCCGCCCTCAGCCATGGATCCAGCCAATCATCCGGGCCGCGGCGATGCGGGGCCGCGAAGGTGTTGACTAGTTCTATTCAGCACATCAGGATGTGAATAGACAGAGAAACACTCGTGCCCACTTCCCCGGGAGGCAGACCATGTCAGGACCCCGCCCCGTCCGAGCTCCGCGCGGTACGGAACTGAGCGCCCTGGGATGGCAGCAGGAAGCCGCCCTCCGGATGCTCCAGAACAACCTCGACCCCGAGGTCGCCGAGCACCCGGACAAGCTCGTCGTGTACGGCGGGACGGGGAAGGCCGCCCGTGACTGGCGCTCCTTCGATGCGATGGTGCGCACCCTGCGGACCCTGAAGCAGGACGAGACCATGCTCGTCCAGTCGGGCCGCCCGGTCGGCGTCATGCAGACCCACGAGTGGGCCCCGCGCGTCCTCATCGCCAACTCCAACCTGGTCGGCGACTGGGCGAACTGGGAGGAGTTCCGCCGCCTCGAGGCGCTCGGCCTCACCATGTACGGCCAGATGACGGCCGGCTCCTGGATCTACATCGGCACCCAGGGCATCCTCCAGGGCACCTACGAGACGTTCGCCGCCGTCGCCGCGAAGAAGTTCGGCGGCACGCTGGCCGGCACGATCACCCTGACCGCCGGTCTCGGCGGCATGGGCGGCGCCCAGCCGCTCGCCGTCACCATGAACGACGGCGTCGCGATCTGCATCGACTGCGACCCGCGCGCCATCGAACGCCGCATCGAGCACCGCTACCTGGACGTGAAGGCCGACTCCCTGGAGCACGCGCTCCGGCTGGCCACCGAGGCCCGCGACCAGCGCAAGCCGCTCTCCATCGGCCTGCTCGGCAACGCGGCGGAGCTGCTGCCCCGCATGCTCGCCGAGGGTGCCCCCATCGACATCGTCACCGACCAGACGTCGGCCCACGACCCGCTGTCGTATCTCCCGGTCGGCGTGGACTTCGACGACATGGCCTCGTACGCGGCGAAGGACCCGGCGGGCTTCACCACCCGTGCCCGTGAGGCGATGGCCCGGCATGTGGAGGCCATGGTCGGCTTCATGGACGCAGGCGCCGAGGTCTTCGACTACGGCAACTCGATCCGCGGCGAGGCGCAGCTGGCCGGTTACGACCGTGCCTTCGCCTTCCCCGGCTTCGTACCGGCGTACATCCGGCCCCTCTTCTGCGAGGGCAAGGGCCCCTTCCGCTGGGCGGCGCTCTCCGGCGAGGCCTCCGACATCGCCAAGACGGACAGGGCGATGCTCGACCTCTTCCCCGAGAACGAGTCCCTGCACCGCTGGATCAAGATGGCCGGCGAGCGCGTCCACTTCCAGGGCCTCCCGGCGCGCATCTGCTGGCTCGGCCAGGGCGAGCGGGACCGCGCGGGCGAGCGCTTCAACGACATGGTGGCGAGCGGCGAGCTGGCGGCACCGCTGGCGATCGGCCGTGACCACCTCGACTGCGGCTCCGTCGCCTCCCCGTACCGGGAGACCGAGGCCATGCTCGACGGCTCCGACGCGATCGCCGACTGGCCGCTGCTCAACGCCATGGTCAATGTCGCGTCCGGCGCCTCCTGGGTCTCCATCCACCACGGCGGCGGCGTCGGCATGGGCCGCTCCATCCACGCTGGCCAGGTGACGGTGGCCGACGGCACCGCCCTCGCCGGCGAGAAGATCCGCCGCGTCCTGACGAACGACCCGGGCATGGGCGTCATCCGGCACGTCGACGCCGGGTACGACATCGCGGAGCGGGTCGCCGACGAGCGGGGCGTGCGGGTTCCCATGCGCGAGGGTGAGAGCGCGTGACGCACGACGCGACCCCTGCGGGAGGCCGTGCCGCCACCGGTGCCCCCGGACCCTCGGGGGACGCCCGGCGCGACGGCCGCCCGTACCCCGGCGGTAGCTTCCTCGACATGTGGCGGGAGCTCCTGCCGGTCGGGCGGCACCCGGACAGCGGCGGGTACCGCAGGTTCGCCTGGACCGGGGCCGACGCCGACTGCCGGGAGTGGTTCCGGGAGCAGGCCGAGGCGCGCGGGCTCACCCACGAGGTGGACCGCAACGGCAACCAGTGGGCCTGGCTCGGGGACCCGGCGGCCGGTGACGCCGTCGTCACGGGCTCGCACCTGGACTCCGTGCCGGACGGCGGCGCCTTCGACGGCCCCCTGGGCGTGGTGTCCGCCTTCGCCGCGCTCGACGAACTCCGCGGGAGGGGAGCGGAGTTCACCAGACCGCTGGGGATCGTCAACTTCGGCGACGAGGAGGGCGCCCGGTTCGGCCTGGCCTGCGTCGGCTCCCGCCTCACGGCGGGCCGGCTCACGGTCGAGCAGGCGCACCTGCTGACCGACGGTGACGGCATCACCCTCCCGCAGGCCATGGAGGCCGCCGGTTACGACCCGTCGGCGATCGGCCCGGACCCGGAGCGGCTTGCCCGCATCGGCGCGTTCGTCGAACTGCACGTGGAACAGGGGCGGGCCCTGGACCTGTCGGGCGACCCCGTCGGCATCGCGTCCGCCATCTGGCCGCACGGCCGCTGGCGGTTCGATTTCCGGGGCGAGGCCAACCACGCCGGCACGACCCGTCTGGTGGACCGGCGCGACCCGATGCTGTCGTACGCGGAGACCGTCCTCGCGGCCCGTCGCGAGGCGGAACTCGCAGGCGCCGTCGCCACCTTCGGTAAGATCGCGGTCGAGCCGAACGGCGTCAATGCCATCCCGTCCCTCGTCCGCGGCTGGCTCGACTCGCGCGCCGCCGACCAGGCGACCCTGGACGCCGTGGTCACCGGCATCGAGAAGGCCGCCCAGGAGTACGCGGAGCGGCACGGCATCGAACTCGCCGTCGTGCGCGAGTCGTTCACGCCGGTCGTCGAGTTCGAGCACGCCCTGCGGGACGAGCTCGGCCGGCTCCTCGGCGGCGGGCGTCCGGTGCCCGTGCTCGGCACGGGCGCGGGACACGACGCCGGAATACTCTCCGGGACCGTTCCCACCGCCATGCTGTTCGTACGCAACCCGACGGGCGTCTCGCACTCCCCGGCCGAGCACGCCGCCGAGGACGACTGCCTCGCCGGGGTGACCGCACTCGCCGACGTACTGCAGGGGCTCGCGTGCGCGCCCTCACGAGGTGGAGATCAGTGAAGACGTACTGGCTGGAGTACGCCTGGCTCGACACCCATGTCGAGCCGGGCGTGGCCGTCGACGTGGCCGACGGGCGGATCGGCGCCGTCCGCACGGAGCAGGACGGGCCGCCGCCCGGCGCCGAGATCCTGCGCGGACTGACCCTCCCGGGTCTCGCCAACGCCCACTCGCACGCCTTCCACCGGGCGCTGCGCGGCACCGTGCAGGTGGGCTCCGGCACCTTCTGGACGTGGCGCGAGGTCATGTACTCGGTGGCGGACCGGCTCACCCCGGAGACGTACCACCGGCTGGCGCGGGCCGTGTACGCGGAGATGGCGCTCGCCGGGGTCACGACCGTCGGCGAGTTCCACTACGTGCACCATGCGCCCGGCGGCGCGCCGTACGCCGACCCCAACGCCATGGGGGAGGCCCTGATCGCGGCCGCCGAGGACGCGGGCATCCGCATCACGCTGCTGGATACGGCGTATCTGTCGTCCGGTTTCGGCGAGGCACCCAACCGCCACCAGCTGCGGTTCTCCGACGGCACGGCCGAGAAGTGGGCCGAGCGGGCCTCGCTGCTCAAGGATCGGGACGGGGTGCGGATCGGGGCGGCGATCCACTCGGTCCGGGCCGTCCCGGCGGTGCAGCTCACCACCGTGGCGCAATGGGCGCAGGACCGGCGCGCCCCGCTGCACGTCCATCTGTCCGAGCAGACCGCGGAGAACGACGCCTGCCGGGCCGCGCACGGCTGTACGCCGACACGGCTGCTCGCCGACCACGGGGTGCTCGGACCGCGCACCACCGGCGTCCACAACACCCACCTCACCGACGAGGACATCGCGCTGATCGGCGGGTCCGGCACCGGCACGTGCATGTGCCCGACGACGGAGCGGGACCTGGCCGACGGCATCGGCCCCGCGGTGGCGCTCCAGGCGGCGGGCAGCCCGCTCTCCCTCGGCTCGGACAGCCACGCCGTGATCGACCTCCTGGAGGAGGCGCGGGCGATGGAGCTGGACGAGCGGCTGCGGACCCGGACCCGGGGCCACTGGACGGCGGCCGCGCTGCTGCGGGCGGCCACGGCCGACGGTCACGCGGCGCTGGGGTGGACCGACGCCGGAACCATCGAGGTCGGTGCCCTGGCCGATCTCACCACCGTCGCGCTGGACTCGGTCCGGACCGCCGGTCCCGTGCCGCGGCTCGGCGCCGAGACGGCCGTGTTCGCGGCCACGGCGGCCGACGTGCGGCACTCGGTGGTGGGCGGACGCCATGTGGTCCGCGACGGCGTCCACACCGCGGTGCCGGACGTGGCGCGCGAACTGACCGAAGCCATCGGGGCACTGAGGGCCTGAGGCCGCCGCCCGGACGGCTCGGCACCGGACCGCTCGGCAACCGGGCCGCGAGGGCACGGTGCGCGGCCCGGGTGCCGGGGACGGGCGGACGGCAGAGAGGAAGACATGAGCAACAGCACGGTCATCAGCAACATCGGAAGCCTCGTCACCAACGACCGGGCGCTGGGCGAGGGCCCCCTCGGCCTGGTGCGGGACGCCGCCGTCGTGGTCGACGGGGAGCGGATCGCCTGGGTGGGCCCCACCGCCGACGCCCCGGCCGCCGACACGGCGTACGACGCGGGCGGCCGCGCCGTCATCCCCGGCTTCGTGGACTCCCACTCCCACCTCGTCTTCGCGGGCGACCGCACCGAGGAGTTCAATGCCCGTATGTCGGGCCGCCCCTACTCGGCGGGCGGCATCCGCACCACGGTCGCAGCGACCCGTGCCGCCTCGGACGCCGAACTGGAGGCCAACCTCACGCACCACCTCCGGGAGGCCCTGCGCCAGGGCACCACGACCTTCGAGACCAAGTCCGGCTACGGGCTCACCGTGGAGGACGAGGCCCGGGCCCTGCGCATCGCCGCCCGGCACACGGACGAGGTGACCTACCTCGGCGCCCACATCGTGTCCCCGGACTACGCCGACGACCCGGCCGCGTACGTGGACCTCGTCACCGGCGAGATGCTGGAGGCCTGCGCCCCGCACGCCCGCTGGGTGGACGTGTTCTGCGAGAAGGGCGCCTTCGACGGCGACCAGGCGAGGGCCGTGCTCACGGCCGGCCGCGCGAAGGGGCTCATCCCGCGCGTCCACGCGAACCAGCTCTCGTACGGCCCCGGAGTGCAGCTCGCCGTGGAGCTGGACGCGGCGAGCGCCGACCACTGCACCCACCTGACCGACGAGGACGTGTCGGCCCTCGCACACGGCAACACCGTGGCGACCCTGCTCCCCGGCGCGGAGTTCTCCACGCGCGCGGAGTGGCCCGACGCCCGCCGGCTGCTGGACGCGGGTGTGACCGTCGCGCTGTCCACGGACTGCAACCCGGGGTCGTCGTTCACGTCCTCGATGCCGTTCTGCATCGCCCTCGCGGTACGGGACATGGGCATGACCCCGGACGAGGCCGTCTGGTCGGCGACGGGGGGCGGCGCGCGTGCACTGCGCCGCGCCGACATCGGCCGGGTCTCCCCGGGCGCCTACGCCGACCTTGCGCTGCTCGACGCGCCCAGCCACGTCCACCTGGCCTACCGGCCGGGCGTCCCGCTGGTCACTGGGGTCTGGCGGCGCGGCACACGCGCGGTCTGAGCCGCGGTCCGGTCCCACGGCCCCGCGGCGGGGGGCGGGGGGCCGCCCCGCCCCCCCCGCGGGGGTACACCCCCCCCGCCCCCGGCCGCCCCCCCCCCCCCCCGGGGGGTGCCGGGCCCGGCCGCGAGTGGTTTCCGCGTCACCGCACGGGAGTGAAGTCCCGCGCGCCGATGAACTCCGGCCGGCGCACCGGTGCCGCGAACGGCTCCACCGCAGCGTTCTCCACGCTGTTGAACACGATGAAGACGTTGCTCCGCGGATACGGCGTGATGTTGTCGCCGGAGCCGTGCATGCAGTTGCAGTCGAACCAGGTCGCCGACCCGGCCCGGCCCGTGAAGAGTCTGATGCCGTGCCGGTCGGCGAACTTCGTCAGCGCCTCGTCCGACGGAGTGCCCGCGTCCTGCATCTGGAGCGACTTCTTGTAGTTGTCCTGCGGCGTCGCACCCGCGCAGCCGAGGAACGTCCTGTGCGACCCCGGCATGATCATGAGACCGCCGTTGGTGTCGTAGTTCTCGGTCAGCGCGATCGAGACGGACACGGTCCGCATGTTCGGCAGACCGTCCTCGGCGTGCCAGGTCTCGAAGTCCGAGTGCCAGTAGAAGCCGCTCGCACCGAAGCCCGGCTTGACGTTGATCCGCGACTGGTGGACGTACACGTCCGAGCCGAGGATCTGCCGCGCCCGGCCCACCACACGCTCGTCACGCACGAGCGCCTCGAACAGCTCGCTGATCCGGTGCACCTCGAAGACCGAGCGGATCTCCTGCGACGCCGGCTCCACGATCGACCGCTCGTCCGCCCGGATCGCCGGGTCCGAGACCAGGCGCTCCAGCTCCGCGTGGTAGACCGCGACCTCCTCGTCGGTGATCAGCTGGTCGACCGCGAGGAAGCCGTCACGCTCGTACGCGTGCAGATCGGACGTGCTGATCGGCCCCGGTGCGCCCGGCGGGCTCCAGACGACCGGGTCCTGGCGCGGCACGGACACCTCGGCGGTGCCACGGCTCGGGTACAGGTCGGTCAGGGTCGCCATGGGTCTCAGGCCTCCTCGGTCTCGGGTTCGGTCAGCAGCGGGTAGACGCCGTTCTCGTCGTGGTCCTCCCGTCCGGTCACCGGGGGATTGAAGACGCACACACAGCGGAAGTCGGTCCTGGGCCGCATGGTGTGCCGCTCGTGGCCGTCCAGCAGGTACATCGTGCCGGGCGTGATCCAGTGCTTCTCGCCGGTCTCGTCGTTCGTCAGCTCGGCCTCGCCCTCCACGCAGAGGACGGCCTCGATGTGGTTCGCGTACCACATCGACGTCTCCGTGCCCGCGTACAGGACGGTCTCGTGGAAGGAGAAGCCGACCTTCTCCTTGGCCAGCACGATGCGCTTGCTCTCCCAGGTCCCGGAGGCGGCCTTGACATGCCGGTCGGTGCCTTCGATGTCCTTGAAGGATCGGACGATCACGGTGGTGCAACTTCCTTTCTTACGTGAGGGGGTGGCGCGGGGCCCTGGTTCAGGCGGTCTCCCGGACCGCCCGGGTCAGGGTCCGCAGCCCCTCGTCCAGCTCGTCGGGCGTGACGGTGAGCGCGGGCAGGAGTTTCACGACCTCGCTCTCCGGTCCCGACGTCTCGATCAGCAGGCCCAGTTCGAAGGCCCGCTGAGCAACTCGGCCGGCCCGTGCCTTGTCGTGGAACTCGATGCCCCACACCAGGCCGCGGCCCCGGTACTCCTTGACGTCCGCGAGGTTCTCCTCGGTGAGCGCGATCAGCCCCTGCTCGACCTGCTGGCCGCGCGTCAGGGTCTGCTTCTCCATCGCGGGGCCGTCGCTCCAGTACGTCTCCAGTGCGGCGGCCGCCGTCACGAAGGCGGGGTTGTTCCCGCGGAACGTGCCGTTGTGCTCGCCCGGCTCCCAGACGTCCAGCTCCGGCTTGAACAGGCACAGCGACATCGGCAGTCCGTAGCCGCTGATCGACTTGGAGACGGTCACGATGTCCGGCACGATGCCCGCCTCCTCGAAGGAGAAGAAGGCGCCGGTCCGGCCGCAGCCCATCTGGATGTCGTCGACGATCAGCAGCATGTCGCGCCGCGCGCACAGGTCGGCGAGTCCGCGCAGCCACTCCGCGCGCGCCACGTTGATGCCGCCCTCGCCCTGCACCGTCTCGACGATCACGGCCGCGGGCTGGTTGAGGCCGGAGCCCTGGTCCTCGAGCAGCCGCTCGAACCACAGGAAGTCGGGCACCTGCCCGTCCAGGTAGTGGTCGAACGGCATCGGCGTGCCGTGCACCAGCGGGATTCCGGCCCCGGCGCGCTTGAACGCGTTGCCGGTGACGGCGAGCGAGCCGAGCGACATGCCGTGGAAGGCGTTCGTGAACGACACGATCGACTCCCGGCCCTTGACCTTGCGGGCCAGCTTCAGCGCCGACTCCACGGCGTTGGTGCCCGTCGGGCCCGGGAACATGACCTTGTACGGCAGGTCGCGCGGGCGCAGCACGATGTTCTGGAAGGCCTCCAGGAACCCGCGTTTGGCCGTCGTCGACATGTCGAGGCCGTGCGTGACGCCGTCCCGCTCCAGATAGTCGATCAGGGCGCGTTTGAGGACGGGGTTGTTGTGGCCGTAGTTGAGGGACCCGGCACCGGCGAAGAAGTCGAGGTACTCGTGACCGTCCTCGTCGTACATGCGGCTGCCCAGCGCCCGGTCGAAGACGGTGGGCCAGCCACGGCAGTAGCTCCGCACCTCCGACTCCACGGTCTCGAAGACGCTCAGGTCGGGCTGGGTGATGGTCACAGCATTTCTCCTGGGAGATATGGGGTGTGAGGGGTTGAGGGCTCGGGGGGTGGGGGGAACGCCGAGCGGGCTACGCCGTGCGGGGAAGGGCCAGCGGACCGATGCGGTACAGCACCTCGGGGTCGTGCGCCTCGCCCTCCGGGAACACCTCGGCGGCGAACAGCACCTCGCGCTCCAGCGGCGCGTCGTGCCGGGCGGCGTACGAGGTGAACAGACGCTCCGACGCGGTGTTGCCGGGTGTGATGGTGGTCTCGACCGAGATCAGCGCGCGCTCGGCGGCGACCTGCGAGGTCAGCCCGTCGAGCAGCGCGGCGGCCAGACCGCGGCCGCGGTGCGCCTCGTCGACGGCCACCTGCCACACGACCAGGGTCCCGGGACGCTCCGGACGGATGTAGCCGGTGATGAACCCGACCGGCTCGCCGTCCGCGTCGCGCGCCACCACCGAGGTGCCGGCGAAGTCACGGCACCACAGCAGATAGCTGTACGAGGAGTTCAGGTCGAGGGTCTTGGAGTCCCGGGCGATCCGCCAGAGCGCGGCGCCGTCCGCCACCGTCGGGCGGTCGGCGCGCAGGCCTTCCGGCATTTCCAGGAATTGCGCCTCTGCTTCTGCCGGCAGGTCTGCTCGGGTGTCGGGCTGTAGGTCTGCTTGTGCAGCGGTCATGCAAATTGAATTTACCGACCACTTTTTGAAATTGCATCGTCGGGCGGGGTTACATCGGGCGGCCTGTTGTGTTATCACGCGGGCGCGTGCTCCTGCGCGAGCAGGACGGGAAAACGCCCACTTCGCCCCGGATTTAAGGGGCGAAGTGGGCGCCTTGTGGAATGCGTCACACGCGTGTAACTCGGACGGCACCCGCCCGAATTACGTCGGTTGATGTTCGCGGAATCTTTGCGTTTAGTCCGAGGGAAAGCGGGCAGAAGAATACGGGAAGCTGCTCACGGAATGCGCGTGAAAAAGGTCTCGGATAATTCCCTGAAAATTAGCAGAACGCTGATGTCGCCGCACTGTGTGCAGCCGCCACGTCCACCGTCAGGCCCGACTCGGCGAGCGCCGCACCCAGCGCCGCGAGCGACGCCCGGACGGCCTGCGGCGTCGCGTCGGAACCGTAGTGGTTGACCCGGATCATCTCCGTGGCCAGCGCCCCGCCGCCCGCCACCAGGGGCAGCCCCGGTGTGCCGGCCAGCGCCTTCGCCACCAGCTCCGACGCGTCGGCGCCCGCGGGGGTGCGCAGCGTCGTCGCCACCGGAGCCGCATCCCGCGCCTCGTGCACGAACGGCTCCAGCCCCCGCGTCCGCCGTGCACCGTCCGCCTCCGCCGATACGCCGTGCCCCGCGCCGTCGGGTACCAGCGCCAGGGCGCCCGCCCGGGTGGCCGCTGCGGCCCGGGCGTGACGGTCCATCACCGCGTCCAGGCCCTCGGCCTCGATGCGCTCCAGGCATGCGTCGAGCGCCAGCATCTCCAACTGCGCCGGAGCGTGCAGCAGCGCCTTGCGGCCGCCGTCGATCCACCGCTCCTTCCAGTCCAGCAGTGACAGGTACGAGCGGCGCGGCGCCTGTGGGTTGGCCGCCATCCGCTGCCACGCCCGCTCGCTCACCGACACCGCCGAGACGCCCGCCGGACCGCCCATCGCCTTCTGCGCGCCGATCACGCACAGGTCCACGCCCCACGCGTCCGGCAGCAGGGGCTCCGCGCCCACCGAGGCCACCGCGTCCAGCATGAACAGCGCGCCGTGCGCCCGCACGACCTCGCCGATCTCCGCCACCGGATTCGTGTTGCCGGTCGCCGCCTCCGCGTGCACCAGCGACACGAAGCCGATCTCCGGGTGCGCGGCCAGCGCCTCGCCGACCTGGTCGGCGGTCACCGCCGTGTGGAACGGCACCGTGAGGTCGATCACCGTCGCCCCGGCGTCCCGCAGCCAGTTCCCGAACGTCTGGCCGTACGGGCCCGTGATCACGTTCAGCGCCGTCGTGCCGGGGCCCGCCGCCCCGCGGATGCAGCCCTCGAGGGGCAGCAGCGCCTCGCCCTGTGTGATCACCACGTCCTGCTCGGTGCGGAGCAGTCGTGCCACGCGCCGCTCGATCGCGGCGAAGTCCGCGGCGCTCAGCGGGGCAAGATCGAGAAAGGGGTGGGTCACAGCGGTGCTCTCTTCGCTCACGGGGTCGTCGATTCCCCGGTTCACCGGGTCATACGGGGCGGAACGAGCGTATCGACCTTGTGATTGGTTTGAGACACTCAAACCTATCCTTATAATCTGAGGTCTGTTCTTTGGGCTGGGAGGGGATTCAGAGCCTGAGGACCCCGTATCCGACCCCCTCAGGAGGTTCCCGTGAAGACGGTCTTCGGCCGCCGCACCCGCGTACTCGCCGCCACCACCGCGGCCGCCGGACTGATGCTCGCCGCCGGCTGCTCCTCGAGCGACAACGGCGGCAAGAAGGCCACGGCGCACGGTGTCCCGGTGGTCAAGGCCGGCAAGCTCACGACCTGCACCCACCTTCCGTACCCGCCCTTCCAGTCGGAGGTCGGCGGCAAGGTGCAGGGCTTCGACGTCGCCCTGATCGACCTGGTCGCCAAGAACCTCGGCGTCAAGCAGGACATCGTCGACACCCCCTTCGAGAACTTCAAGACGGGCGCCTTCCTCAACTCCGGCCAGTGCGACCTCGCCGCGGCCGGCATGACCATCACCGAGGAGCGCAAGAAGAACGTCGACTTCTCCGACCCCTACTTCGACGCCACCCAGGCCGTCCTCGTCGACAAGAAGGCCGGCGTCAACTCCCTCGCCGACCTCAAGGCCAAGCACAAGAAGCTGGGCGCCCAGGCCCAGACGACCGGCGAGGAGTACGCCCAGAAGAAGGGCTACGACCCGATCTCCTTCGAGAGCTCCGACGCGGTCCTCAACGGTCTGCGCACCGGCCAGGTCTCCGCCGTCGTCATCGACTATCCCGTCGTCCAGGGCTGGCTCAAGGACAAGGCGAACGCCGACGCGTTCAAGCTGGTGGACAACCTCCACACCGGTGAGCAGTACGGCTTCACCGTGAAGAAGGGCAACACCAAGCTCCTCGCCGCGATCAACAAGGCCCTCAAGGACGCCAAGGCCGACGGCACGTACAAGAAGCTCTACGAGAAGTGGATCGGCCCGTACGGCCAGTCCGCGGCCTCCCCGTCCGCCTCATGAGCAGCGGCACGGACGTCACCCGCACCCCGACCAGGACCGGACTGAGCAAGCGGCAGAAGCGCGCCCTCTCGCAGGGCGCGCAGTACGTCGTCTTCGTCGCCGCGATCGTCGCGATCGGCGCGACCGCCGACTGGGGACGGCTCGCGAACCAGTTCGCGCAGCCCGACCTGGCCAAGCAGCTGTTCCCGGACATCATCACGACGGCGCTGCGCAACACCGTGCTCTACACCATGTCCGGCTTCGTCGTCGGACTGGTCCTCGGCATGGTCATCGCGCTGATGCGGCTCTCCTCGGTCGCGCCCTACCGCTGGGTCTCCGGGATCTACATCGAGATCTTCCGCGGCCTGCCCGCGCTGCTGATCTTCATCTTCGTCGGCGTCGCGGTGCCGCTGGCCTTCCCCGGCACGGAGATCCCCGGCGGTACCTACGGCAAGGTGGCCATCGCCCTCGGTCTGGTCTCCGCCGCGTACATGGCCGAGACGATTCGCGCGGGCATCCAGGCCGTGCCCAGGGGGCAGATGGAGGCCGCCAGGTCGCTGGGCTTCTCGCACGCCCGCGCCATGGTCTCGATCATCATTCCGCAGGCCTTCCGGATCGTGATCCCGCCGCTCACCAACGAACTGGTGCTGCTCTTCAAGGACTCCTCGCTGGTGCTGTTCCTCGGCGTCACGCTCCAGGAGCGTGAACTCGCCAAGTTCGGCCGGGACCTGGCCAGCGAGACCGCCAACTCCACGCCCATCCTGGTGGCCGGGCTGTGCTACCTCCTGGTCACCATTCCGCTCGGCTTCGTCGTGCGCCGTCTCGAGGGAAAGGCGGGTGACACCCGATGAACAAGGTCGGCACACCGTCCTCCGCCGCCGCTCCATCCGCAGGGTCCGTACCCGAGATCCAGGTGCGCGGCCTGCACAAGTCGTTCGGCGACAACGAGGTGCTGCGCGGCATCGACCTGGAGATCGGTTCCGGCGAGGTCGTCTGCGTGATCGGCCCGTCCGGCTCCGGCAAGTCCACGCTGCTCCGCTGTGTGAACCTGCTGGAGACCCCCACCTCGGGCACGGTCGTCGTGGGCGGTGCCGAGGTCACCCACCCCGACGTCGACATCGACGCGGTGCGGCGCCGTATCGGCATGGTCTTCCAGCAGTTCAACCTGTTCCCGCACCTGACGGCGACCGAGAACCTCACGCTGCCGCAGCGGCGGGTCCTGCGGCGCGACAAGGCCGCGGCGGCCCGGGTGGCCGCCGAGAACCTGGAGCGGGTGGGCCTGGCCGAGAAGGCGACGGCGTACCCCTCCGCCCTCTCCGGCGGTCAGCAGCAGCGCGTCGCCATCGCCCGCGCGCTCGCCATGGGGCCCGAGGTGATGCTCTTCGACGAGCCCACCTCGGCGCTCGACCCGGAACTCGTCGGCGACGTCCTCGCCGTGATGCGCCGGCTGGCCGAGGACGGCATGACGATGATGGTCGTCACCCACGAGATGACCTTCGCCCGCGAGGTCGCCGACCGCGTGGTCTTCATGGACGGCGGCGTCATCGTGGAACAGGGCACCCCGGACGAGGTGATCGGCAATCCGCGCCACGAGCGGACCCGCCACTTCCTGGCCCGCGTGCTCGACCCCGCGAAGGCGGAGGTCGAGGAGAAGGAGTAGCCCTCCGTCGTCGCACCCGGTACCCGCTGTGGACAATCGTTCCGCCAGGGCGGAGAGCGGGCGGGCACGGCCCCGTGCCGGGTGCGGTGACTGCGGCCTCGCCGGAACTCCCCGTGGGGAGCCACCGCGCGTCCCCGCCCGGCGGGTCCGGCCGTACGGGGCCCCGCTCCCGCCCATCCCGCGGCGGACCGCACGGCGTTAGGGTGCGAGGCATGAGCGATCACGCGGTACTGCACGTGAAGGGGCGGGTGCTCGTCGGGCCCGAGGAGGTGCGGGACGAACTCTGGGTGGTCGGCGGCAGGATCACCTACGACCGCCCCGCGGCCGCCCGGGACATCCGCACCGTGGAGGGCTGGGCCCTCCCCGGCCTCGTCGACGCCCACTGCCACGTCGGCCTGGACGCCCACGGCCCGGTCGACGCGGACGTCGCCGAGAAGCAGGCACTCACCGACCGCGAGGCCGGCACCCTGCTCATCCGGGACGCCGGGTCCCCCTCCGACACCCGCTGGATCGACGACCGCGAGGACCTCCCCAAGATCATCCGTGCGGGGCGGCACATCGCCCGCACCCGCCGCTACATCCGCAACTACGCGCACGAGATCGAGCCCGACGACCTCGTCGCCTACGTCGCGCAGGAGGCCCGGCGCGGCGACGGCTGGGTGAAACTCGTGGGCGACTGGATCGACCGCGAGGCCGGCGACCTCACGGCCTGCTGGCCGCGCGACGCGGTCGAGGCGGCGATCGCCGAGGCCCATCGCCTCGGCGCGCGCGTCACCGCCCACTGTTTCGCGGAGGACTCCCTGCGCGACCTCGTCGAGGCGGGGATCGACTGCATCGAGCACGCCACGGGCCTCACCGACGACGACATCCCGCTGTTCGCCGAGCGCGGGGTCGCGATCGTGCCGACGCTGATCAACATCGCGACGTTCCCGCGGCTCGCGGCGGGCGGCGAGGAGAAGTTCCCGCGCTGGTCCGACCATATGCGCCGGCTCCACGCACGCCGCTACGACACCGTGCGCGCCGCCTACGACGCCGGGATTCCGATCTACGTCGGTACGGACGCGGGAGGCTCACTCGCCCACGGCCTGGTCGCCGGCGAGGTCGCCGAGCTCGTCACCGCCGGCCTGCCCGCGGTCGACGCCCTCTCCGCGACGGCATGGGGTGCGCGGGCGTGGCTCGGCCGCCCCGGTCTGACGGAGGGCGCGCCCGCCGATCTGGTGGTCTACGAGGGCGATCCGCGGGCCGACGTACGGGTGCTCGCGGCGCCACGCCGCGTGGTGCTGAACGGGCGGATCGTGGAGTGACCCGGGAGTGACCCGGAGCGGGAGCGCGGGTTGCCCGCACCGGCGTGCGCGCCGCTTGTCGCCACCGGTATGCGCCCCGCAGGTCACGTGAGCGGGTGACGG
Source organism: Streptomyces sp. NPDC002004 (assembly GCF_053593975.1). Lineage (NCBI taxonomy): Bacteria > Bacillati > Actinomycetota > Actinomycetes > Kitasatosporales > Streptomycetaceae > Streptomyces > Streptomyces sp. NPDC002004. The sequence goes on along the minus strand of NZ_JBSFDP010000016.1, from coordinate 86,573 downwards.
ATGGGAACGCACGTGCCGGGATATTCGATCAAACGCCCGGAAACCTCACTTTGGGGTGAACTCACGTCAGGTGGCTGACCGTTCACTCTCCGTGCGTAAGGATTCCCCGCAACGACGTCGTCGGCGCCCTGGCCGTGTCCCCGTGGGTTGGGCGACCGACGACGTCGTGCACCTGTCGAAGTCTCTTGTGGGGGTCCCACCACCTTGAACAGCAACGTCTTCCGCATGCCCGCACGCCGTCTCGCCGCCGCGACGGCCGCCACCGCGCTGGCCGCCGGGCCCGCGCTCCTCGCGACCGCGGGCCCGGCCCACGCCACCGACCACCACGGCGGCGGCAAGGCCGGCGCCGTCGTCCTGCGCACCGGCCTCGACGTGTCGCTGCTCAACAAGACCGTGGACGTACCGCTCACGGTCTCGCTCAACGACGTCCAGGCTCCCGCGAGCGCGGACAGGACCGCCCTGACGGCGGAGGTGAAGGGCGTCGACCGCGGTCGGCCGTTCAGTGTGCTGCGGGCCGACGTCGCCTCCGCGAAGGCGGTCGTCGACGCGGACAGGGCCGAGGGGACGACACGGCTCGTCCACGCCAGGGTCCATGTGCCCGGTCTGCCGCTGCTGTCGCTCATCGAGGTCGACCAGGTCACGGCCAAGGCACTGTGCGAGGCGGGCAGGCGGCCGGTCGCCGAGGCGAACGTGCTGGGTGCGGTCACGGTCCTGGGCAAGCGGGTGACGCTGTCCGCGGGCGGGCCGACCGAGGTCAAGGTGCCCGGGGTCGGAGAGGTCACCCTCAACCTGTCCCAGCACACCACGACATCGCACTCGGCCGCCGCGTCCGCTCTCGAACTGAAGGTGTCCGTCAACCCGTTGAAGCTGAACGTGGCGGACGTCGAGGGCACGGTCACCCTCGCCAAGGCCACCTGCGAGGCCCCGGCGGCACCGGAGGCACCGGCCCCGGCGGCCTCCGCCCCGGCCGCGCCCGTGGACGACGTCAAGCCCCGGAGCGGGGCCGATCCCGAACCGGCCAAGGACAACCTGGCCGAGACCGGCGGGAGTTCGGTGACCCCCTACCTCGCCGCCGGCTCGGTGGCCCTCCTCGTCGCGGGCGCCGCGGTCCTGGCCCGAAGCCGCCGCCGCAACCAGTCCTGATCCGCACCGCACCCGGCCACCGGGTGACCCCCGGGCCCACCGCCCGCAGGGCCCCGGTCCCGCCGCAGCGCTGCCCGTCGGCCCCACCGTCCAGCCGGCCGGTGGGGCCGGGGATCACGGGTGCAGCGCCTTGTCCAGCGCGGTGAGGAACCGGCCGGTCGTGGCCCGGTCACGCACCGCCAGACGGAGCCAAGCGGGGCCCAGGCCGGGGAAGGTGTCGCCCCGGCGGGCGGCGAAGCCGAGGGCACGCAGACGGTCGCGTACGGCCATCGCGTCGGGTACCCGGACCAGGACGAACGGGCCTTCCGCGGGCCCCGCCGTCCGCAGCCCCGCGGCCGCCAGCCCCGCACACAGATACTCCCGGTCCTCCGCGATACGCCGCGCCGCGTGCTCCGCCTCGGCGAGCGCCCGCGGCTCCATGCAGGCCTCCGCCGCCACCAGCGCCGGCGACGACACCGGCCAGAGCGGCTGCGCCGTCTCCAGCGCACGGATGGTCTCCGGATCGGACAGGACGTATCCGATGCGCAGCCCCGCCAGCCCCCACGTCTTCGTGAGGCTGCGCAGGACGACGAGCCCCGGCACGTCCGTGCGGCCCGCCAGCGCCTCGCGCTCGCCGGGCACCGCGTCCATGAACGCCTCGTCGACCACCACCGTCCGCCCCGGGCGGGCGAGTCCGGCGATCAGCGAGGCAGGATGCAGCACCGAGGTCGGGTTGGTCGGGTTGCCGACGACGACCAGGTCCGCATCGTCGGGAACGTCCTCCGGCGTGAGCCGGAACCCGTCCTCCTCGCGCAGCACCACCCGCCCCACCGAGTGCCCCGCATCGCGCAGCGCCGCCTCGGGCTCGGTGAACTGCGGGTGCACCACGACCGGCCGCGCCACCTTCAGCGCCCGCGCCAGCAGCACGAACGCCTCGGCGGCGCCCGCCGTCAGCAGCACCCGGCCGGTGTCGACGCCATGCCGCGCCGCGACCGCGGCCCGTGCCGCACGGCCGTCCGGATAGGCGGCGAGACCGCCGAGCGACGCGGCGATCCGGTCCCGCAGCCATGCGGGCGGCGTGTCCGCCCGCACGTTCACCGCCAGGTCCACCAGACCACCGCCGGCGCCCCGCACCTCCGCGTCCCCGTGGTGCCGCAGATCGTGCACCTCGCCGTCCCCCACCTCAGTGGGCGTGGGCGTGCGAGTGGCCGTGCCCATGGCCGTGCCCGTGGTGGTGCCCGTCGTCGTCCGGGTGGAAGTGCGGCTGCTGCGGCAGCCCCACCTTGTCCTCGAAACCGGGCAGGGCGATGCGGTACACGCACGAGTCGCAGTTCATCCGCAGGTCGCCCTTCACCGCCTCCTCGTAGCGCTCCATCACCAGGTCCAGCAGCTCCGGCTCCGGACCGATGACATCGGCCGAGCGGACCTCGATCTCGGGGTGCGCGGCGGCCCACCCCTCGGTCTGCTGCCGCACCCGGTCCGGCAGGATCCCGGTGAAGAGGAAGTAGGGGAGCACCACGATCCTGCGCGCGCCGAGCTTCACACAGCGGTCGAGGCCCGTGGGCACATCGGGCGCGGCCAGCGACACGAAGGCGGTCTCCACGCCCGCGTACCCGCGCCCCTCCCACAGCAGCCGAGCCGCCTTGTGCACCTCGGCGTTGGCGTCCGGGTCGGTCGATCCGCGGCCGACGAGCAGCACGGTCACGTCCGCCCGGTCCCGGGGCGTGCGCGCACCCCCGCCCAGCGCTTCGTCCAGCCGCCGCTCCAGGACCTGCAGCAGCGACGGGTGCGGGCCGAGGGGACGCCCATAGGCGTACGAGATGCCCGGGTGCCGTTCCTTCTCGCGGCTCAGCGCCGCGGGGATGTCGCCCTTGGCGTGCCCGGCCGACACCAGCATCAGCGGCACCGCGGCGAACCGGCGCACGCCCTGCTCCACCAGTTCCGTGACGGCCTCGCCCAGCGGCGGCGGGGACAGCTCGATGAACCCGCCCGCGACGGGCAGGTCGGGGTGGCGGCGGCCGAGTTCCCGGACGAACGCGCGGAAGGCCTCGGCGCCCGCGTCGTCCCGGGTGCCATGGCCGGCGATCAGCAGTGCGGGGGGCGGGGTGCTCACGAGTTCTCCTCGGAAACGGAAGCGGAAGCGGAAGGGACGGAAGAAGAAGCGGAAGGGACGGAAGAAGAAGCGGCCGGCGAGGAAGCCGGGGACGTGGTGTCGGGGGACTCCCCGGTCTGCCAGCGGTAGCCGCGCGGCGTGACCATACGGCCCGCGATCTCGCGGGTCGCCGTGTTCCCGACCGTCACCACGGTCATCATGTCGACGCTCGCCGGGTCGAGTCCGGCGAGGGTCGTCACCCTGCTGGACCCGTCCGGGCGCGAGGCGTTGCGCACCACACCGACCGGTGTCGCCGGCTCCCGGTGCTCGGCGAGGATCGCCAGTGCCTTCGGCAGCTGCCAGTCGCGGCCGCGGCTGCGCGGGTTGTAGAAGGTGACCACGATGTCCGCATCGGCGGCCGCCCGCACCCGCCGCTCGATGACCTCCCACGGCGTGTGCAGATCGGACAGGCTGATCGACACGTGGTCGTGCCCGAGGGGCGCCCCGAGGATCGCCGCAGCGGCCAGCGCCGCGGTCACGCCCGGTACGCCGACCACCTCGATGTCGTCCGACGCCTCGGCGAGCGCCGGGGACGCCATCGCGTACACCCCCGCGTCGCCCGACCCGATCAGGGCGACCGCGTGCCCCTTGCGGGCCTCGGCCACGGCGGTGCGCGCCCGCTCCTCCTCGGCACCGAGCCCGGACTCCAGGATCCGGGTCCCCGGGCGCAGCAGGTCCCGGATCTGGTCCACGTACTGGTCGAGACCGACGAGCACGGAGGCCCTGCGCAGCTCGTCTCTGGCCCGAGGCGTCAGCAGATCCCGCGCGCCGGGCCCGAGTCCCACGACGGCGAGCCGGCCGCGTGCCGGCCGGCGCACCACGGCGCACGTCGCCATGGCGGGCGCGCCGTCGGCGCGCACCGACTTCCGCTTCGGCACCAGCAGTTCCCCGCCGAGGGCCAGCGCCGCGGCCTCCGCGACGGACGGGGTGCCGACGGCCGCGAGCGGCGCATCGGAGGGGTTGGGCACCTCGACCCGCGCCAGCGCGTCGGCGGAGTGGGTCACGAGCGGCACCCCGAGCGCCTCGGCCGCCGCCACGAGCCCGGGTTCCCCGGCCTTGGCCTCGACCGTGGCGAGCTCGGCGACGGACGCGGGGGAGAGCCCGGCGCCGCGGAGGGCGTCCCGGACGAGACCGAGCACCTCCTCCACGGGAGCGCCCCTGCTGGCGCCCACACCGACGACGAGCGACGGCGGGCGCAGGACGACCTCGCGCTCGGCGGGTGCGACGTCCCGGTCGGTGAGCCGCACGGTACGCGGCCGCTGCTCGTCCCCGTTCCGTCCCGCCCCGGCCTCGGCCGAGGACCGCGTCAGGGCCGGCGGCAGCGCCGGCAGCGGCCAGGTGAACTCCGCTTCGAAGGCGACGGCCTCACCGTCCAGCAGGGCCCGGGACACCCCGGCCACGTCCCCCTCGACGGGCATCCCGAGCGTGTCCAGGCCCGGGATCCCCACCGCATCCGTCGCGGTGGTCACCACGGGCACGGATCCCAGCACCTCGGACACCCGCCCGGCCAGCTCGTTGGCCCCGCCCCCGTGCCCGCCGACCAGGGACACGGCGAACCGCCCGCCCTCGTCGACGCACACCACACCGGGGTCGGACGCCTTGTCCGAGAGCAGCGGTGCCACCAGCCGCACCACGGCGCCCGTGGCGAGGAAGCACACCACCTGCTCGCACTCGCCGAACGCACGACGCACCGCCTCCCCCACGGGGCCGTCGTACACCCGAGTCCGCTCGGGCCAGGCCGCGGCAAGGCGGTCGCGGCCCACCGCGCCCGCCGCCGTGGCGGAGATCAGGCCGATCACTGGGCAACTCCTTCGGTTTCTTCGGTGCGTCCAGCGCACTCGGTGCCTGCCGGGGGCCGGGTGCCCCACAGCAGGAAAACGGGGTTGGCCGCCGCGAGCCGGGACACCTCGCCCGGCAGCGGCGCCAGCCGGGACGACTGGAGCAGCACGCCGTCCACGGCATACCCGGCTCCGGCCAGCGCGGCGCGCGCCGCCGGAACCCGGTCCAGTGCGGCCAGGGCGACGACGACACCCCGCCGTGCCCGCCGCGCGCAGGCCGCGACGATGGCGGGCAGATCCGTGCCGCCCCCGCCGACGAACACCGCGTCGGGGTCGGGAAGCTCCGCCAGCACGTCCGGCGCGGCGCCGTGCACGACCCGCACGTCGACGCCGTGCGCGGCGGCGTTTGCCTCGATCCGTCCGGCGCCGTCCGCCGTCCTCTCGACGGCGACGACGGCCGCTCCGAACCGCGCGCACTCCACGGCCACCGATCCGGACCCCGCGCCGACGTCCCACACCAGGTCGCCGAGGCGCGGCCCGAGCCGGGCCAGTGCCAGCGCCCGCACCTCGAACTTGGTGATCATCGAGTCGCGGTGGCGGAACGCGTCCTCGTCCAGCGCCCACCGCTCCGGCCCGTACCCGTGGCCCGCGACGGTGCGCGCCGTCGACGCCGGAGCACGGCCCTCGTCCAGGCAGAGGACGACGCTGACGGCCGGACCCCAGTCGCGGGCGGCGGCATCGGCCGGGGTGACCCGCTCGACGCTCTCGCGCTCCGGGTCGCCGAGCGCGGTCGCGACCACGAGGGTGCGGCGGTGGCCGACGAGTTCGGCGGCCAGCTCGGCGGGCCCGGCGCCGGGGCCGGTGAGCACGGCGACCTTGGGGTGCGCGCGGCACACGTTCACGGCGGTGCGCGGGTCACGGCCGTGTGCGCTGACCACGACGGCGTCGTCCCACGGCAGCCCGAGCCGTGCGAACGCGGTCGCGACCGACGACACCCCGGCGTGGACGTCGAGTTCGGCCGGTCCGAACCGTTCGGCCAGGGCCCGTACGATCCCGAAGAACCCGGGGTCGCCCGAGGCCAGTACCACCACCCCGCCGCCGCGCTCCTCCTTCCGGTGGCGTTCGACCGCGTCCAGCGCCGGCGCCAACGGCCCCAGCACGACTTGCTCGGCACGCTCCGGTACGGGCGCGGCGTCCAGATGACGCCGTCCGCCGACGACGAGCCCCGCGGCGGCCAACGCCGCGGCCGCGTCCGGCGGGAGCGGCGCCCCCGTCCCCGTACCGACGACCGTGATCACGACGGTGACGTCCCCGCCGCGCGCTCCGCGCGCAGCGCCCGCCGGGCCTCCGGTTCCGCCTTGCGGAAGCCGTGGAAGTGCCCCGGGTGGTACAGGTGCGAGCGGGTGCCGTGCGCGTCGAGCGCCGGACCGACCAGGAACAGCGTGTGCTTCCACAGCTTGTGCTCCTTGACGGTCTCCTCCAGCGTTCCGATGGTGCACCGGACCACGAGTTCCTCGGGCCACGTCGCCTGGTACGCGACCACGACCGGCGTCGACGTCGGATAGCCGCCCTCCAGCAGCTCCCGCACCAGCTGGCCGCTGCGGGCCGCGGACAGGAACAGCGCCATCGTCGTGCCGTGCCGGGCGAACTCCCGTACCTCCTCGCCGGGCGGCATCGGTGTCTTGCCGCCGCCGAGCCGGGTGAGGATCACCGACTGGGCGACCTCCGGGATCGTCAGCTCGCGCTGCGCGATCGCAGCGACCGCCGAGAACGACGAGACGCCCGGCACGATCTCCGTCTCCAGGTCGAGTCCCGCGCACCGGTCCAGCTGTTCCTGGGTGCCGCCCCACAGGGCCGGGTCGCCGGAGTGGATACGGGCGACCTTCAGCCCCTCGGCCGCCGCACGCTCGTACACGGCGACGACCGCTTCGAGCGACATCGTCGCCGAGTCCAGGATCTCGGCGCCCTCGCGCGCGTGGTCGAGGACCTCCGCCTGCACCAGGCTGGCCGCCCAGATGACGATGTCGGCCTCGGCGATGGCACGGGCCGCGCGGAGGGTGAGCAGATCGGCGGCGCCGGGGCCGGCACCGACGAAGGTCACCTTGCCGGCGACGGGCCGGTCGCCGGCGACGGACTGGGGGCCGACGGGGGCTTCGGCTGCCATGACGGGGTCCTCTCGGGGAGTCGTGCGGGGAGTCGGGGGTACGCGGCGGGGGTGCCGCACCGGTCAGGGGTGGCGGAGCGTGCGCCGGGCGGGCCGATCCGCTAGCAAGGGACCATGGCGGTGCTCGTTGCGCTGGGTTCGTTCGTGATGACGCTGGTCGGCGGCTGGACGGCCCAGCACGTCGCCGACCGGCGCCATCTGGTGCTCGGCTTCGCGGGCGGGCTGATGCTCGGCGTGGTCGCCTTCGACCTGCTGCCGGAGGCGCTCCGCGGCGCGGGCCACCCCGTCCACGGTGTGCCGGCCGCGCTGCTGCTGTTCGCCGCGGGCTTCCTCACGGCACACGTCGCCGAACGGCTGCTCGCGCTGCGCAGGGCCGAACACGGCGCCCACACACCGGGCCACGTGCCGGACGCGGGTGTCGGCGCCGCCGCCACGATGGTCGGCCACAGCATCGCCGACGGCGTCGCCATCGGGGCGTCCTTCCGGGTCGGCGAGACCATGGGGCTGACCGTGGCGCTGGCCGTGATCACCCATGACTTCGCCGACGGCTTCAACACGTACACCGTGACCCGCGCCTACGGGAACGCCCACCGCAAGGCCTTCGCGATGCTCCTCGCCGACGCGTTCGCCCCGGTCGTGGGCGTCGCGTCGACGCTGCTGTTCACCGTCCCGGCCGATGTGCTCGCCGGATACCTGGGCTTCTTCGGCGGCGTCCTGCTGTACATCGCGGCGGCCGAGATCCTGCCGGAGGCCGGACACCGCCACCCGGCCCGCTCCACCCTGCTGTGCACGGTGGCGGGCGCCGCACTGATGTGGCTGGTGATCGGCACGGCCCCGGACTGACCCCGGCCGGGCCGCCGTCACAGTTTCCCGCCGCGCCCGCCGTCGCGCCGCGCGGGCGCGATGAGCGTCGACAGATACGGCAGCGGGCCGTCCTCCAGCTCCGACGCCGGACGGATGGACTCCTCGGGCAGCCCGAGCGCCGACCCCCACACGGCGCCCTCGGCACGGCCCGTCTCCGCGAGCGCCGCCGCCACGTCGTGCGCCAGGCGCCCGAACTTGTACGCCACGACCGTGCCGGGCCCGGCCAGCGCCTCCCTCAGCACCGTGGCGCCCGCCGTGACCGGGACGAGCGTCAACGGCTCCGTCCCCTCGGTCAGTACGGCACCGCTGCGCGCCGCCAGGTCCTGCATCGCGGTGATCCCGGGCACCGTCTCGACCTCCGTCCCCGGCACCAACTCGCCCACCGTCTGCGCGAGATAGGTGAACGTCGAATACACGTTCGGGTCCCCGATCGTCGCGAACGCCACCGTGCCGTGCGTCCGCAGCAGCTCCGCGACCCGCTCACCTGCGGCGTCCCATGCGGCCCCCCGCCGCGCCCGGTCCGTCCGTTCGTTGAGCGCGAAGACGACCCGTACGACCTTGTCGTCGGGGACGTAGTGCAGCACGGTCGCCTCGGCGCGGCCGGGCTCGCCGCCGTCCGTGCCGTCGGGCCCCGCCATGACGGGCACGACGACGACGTCGGCGGCCCGCAGGGCGTTGACCCCCTTGACGGTCACCAGCTCCGGATCTCCGGGACCGACCCCGACCCCGATCAGCCTGCTGCTCATATGCGCACGCACCTCTCCACGAACCGACGGGCGACACCGGGCTCCCCGGCCCAGTGCGTGTGCAGATAACTCGCGTGCACGCCCTGTTGTACGAAACCTTCGACCCGGCGTTCAGGGGTGCGGAACCCCCATGCGGGAGCCGCCCCGGCGCCCGGATCCACGACGGTGCGGTGGAACTCGTGCCCGCGCATCCGGGTGCCGTTCACCGCGAGCACGCTGTCCGACACGGCCACGGCGTCCCGGTAGCCGAGCGTGAGCCGCTCCGACATCCGGGCCTCGGCGTCGACGACGCCGCACATCGGCAGGCCGTCGAGCGACCGCGACAGATACAGCAGCCCGGCGCATTCGGCCGCGACGGGTGCCCCGGCGCGCGCCAGTTCGCCGACGGCCTTCCGCAACGGCTCGTTGCCGGACAGCTCCGCCGCATGGACCTCGGGGAAGCCGCCCCCGACGACCAACCCGGCGGTGCCGTCCGGCAGTTCCTCGTCCCGCAGCGGGTCGAACGTCACGACGTCCGCCCCGGCCGCGTCGAGCAGCTCGGCGTGCTCGGCGTACGAGAAGGTGAAGGCCGCCCCACCGGCCACCGCGACGACCGGGCGCCCGGGGCCGCGCCCACCCGTGCCGCCCGCCACCGCGGCGTCGGCCGGGGGAACGCAAGCGCCCTCGGCCACGGCTGTGGCCGCGTCCCAGGCCGCCCCGGGCAGCGCGGGCGCACTGCGCGCCAGCGCGAGCAGCGCGTCCAGGTCGCAGCTCCGGCGCACCTGCGCGGCCAGCGCCCGCACGGCGCCCACCGCGTCGGGCCGCCGCTCGGCCACCGGCACGAGACCCAGGTGCCGGGACGGCGTCCCCACCTCCGCCTCCCGGCGCAGGGCGCCGAACACCGGCACCCCGGACTCGTCCAGCGCCTCACGGAGCAGCGTCTCGTGCCGCTCCGACCCCACCTTGTTCAGGATCACCCCGGCGACCCGCACCTCGGGATCCCAGGAGGCGAAGCCGTGCACCAGCGCCGCCACGGACCGCGACTGCGAGGAGGCGTCGACGACGAGCACGACGGGCGCCCGCAGCAGCTTCGCGACATGGGCCGTCGAAGCGAGTTCTCCGTGGCCGGACGCACCGTCGAACAGGCCCATCACCCCCTCGACCACGGCGAGATCGCAGCCCCGTGCGCCGTGTGCGAACAGCGGAGCGATCAGGTCCGGGCCGCACAGGAACGCGTCGAGGTTGCGCCCCGGCCGCCCGGTGGCCAGGGCGTGGTACCCGGGGTCGATGTAGTCGGGGCCGACCTTGTGCGGCGACACGCCGAGACCCCGCTCGGCGAACGCCGCCATCAGCCCCGTGGCCACCGTGGTCTTGCCACTGCCGGAAGCCGGCGCGGCAACGACCAGCCGAGGCACCGACATCACCACTCGATGCCCCTCTGGCCCTTCTGGCCCGCGTCCATGGGGTGCTTGACCTTGGACATGTCGGTGACGAGGTCGGCGAACCCGACCAGCTTCTCCGGGGCGTTGCGCCCCGTGATGACCACGTGCTGGGTCCCGGGCCGGTCCCGCAGGACCTCCACGACCTCGTCGACGTCCACCCATCCCCAGTGCAGGGGGTAGGCGAACTCGTCGAGCACGTACAGCTTGTACGTCTCGGCCGCCAGGTCCCGCTTGACCTGCTCCCAGCCCTCACGGGCCTTGTCCTCGTTGCTGAGCTCGCCGTCGGCGGGCGCGCGCTGGATCCATGACCAGCCCTCGCCCATCTTGTGCCAGTCGACGCTGCCGCCCTCGCCGGACGCGCCCAGCACCCGCAGTGCGTTCTCCTCGCCGACCTTCCACTTCGCCGACTTGACGAACTGGAACACCCCGATCGGCCACCCCTGGTTCCAGGCGCGCAGCGCGAGCCCGAACGCGGCCGTCGACTTGCCCTTGCCGATACCGGTGTGCACGACGACGAGCGGACGGTTGCGGCGCTGGCGGGTGGTGAGTCCGTCGTCCGGAACGACGTTCGGCTGTCCCTGCGGCATCAGGCGGCCCTCCTTCCGGCGCCGCGCCCGGCGCCCCGAACATCCGTGCCGGGCCCCGTGCCCTGCACATCCCTGACCAGTCCCGCGATGGAGTCCGCGCGCAGGTCGCCGAGCGAGACGGCCGTGCCGCCCAGATCGCCGGCCAGCCGGCCCGCGAGGCCGAGCCGCACGGGCCCCGACTCGCAGTCCACGACGACGGACGCCGTGCCGTCGGCGGCGAACAGCCGCGCGGCACGCGAGGCCTGCGTCACCGGCTCGACCCCACCGGTGGCCCGCCCGTCGGTCACCACGACCAGCAGCGTCCGGCGCGCCGGGTCCCGCAGCCGCTCGACACGCAGTACCTCGTGCGCCTTGAGCAGCCCGGCGGCCAGCGGCGTCCTGCCGCCCGTGGGCAGCGACTCGAGACGGGTGGCGGCCGCGTCCACCGACGAGGTCGGCGGCAGCGCGACCTCGGCGGAGGAGCCCCGGAAGGTCACCAGGCCCACCTTGTCGCGCCGCTGGTAGGCGTCGAGCAGCAGCGACAGCACGGCGCCCTTCACGGCGCTCATCCGCTGCCGCGCCGCCATCGACCCGGAGGCGTCGACGACGAACAGCACCAGGTTGCCCTCGCGCCCCTCGCGCGTCGCCTGCCGCAGGTCGTCGCGGCGTACGACCAGTCCGGGCCCCGACCGTCCGCGCGCCCGCTGGTGCGGCGCCGCCGCCTGCACGGTCGCCGCCAGATGCAGTTTGGTGAGCGCGCCGCGGGGCCGGCGCGCCCCGGTCGTGCGGCCGTGCTCGGTACGGGCCCTGGAGCGGCGCCCCGCGGCGCCCTCGCCGAGACCGGGCACGGTCAGCACCTTCGTACGGAACGGCTCTGCGGCGCGCACGGCGGCCTGCTCGGCACCGGAGCCGCCGCGCCCCTCGCCGTCGTCGGACGGCCGGCCCATGGAGTGGCCCGGGTCGCTCGCTCCGTCGGCTCCGTCGGCCTCGGCGCTCTCCGGCGCCGGACCCTCGGCGTCGCCGTCCCGGGGCGGCGCGTCCGGACCGCCGTCCTGCGGCGGCCGGCCGCCGCCCCCGTCCGGACCGTCGGGGTCCGGGTCGTCGTCCTCGTCCGCAGCGAACTGCTCCAGCGTCTCGTCGAGTTTGTCCTCGTCGAGACCCGGCGCGTCGAAGGGGTTGCGGCGGCGCCGGTGGGGGAGAGCCAGCAGCGCGGCCTGCCGCACGTCCTCGGCGAGCACCTCGGTGCGGCCCGCCCAGGCGGCCAGCGCGGTCGCCGTGCGCGCCATCACGATGTCCGCGCGCATCCCGTCGACCTCGAAGGCCGCACAGGTCGCGGCGATCTGCCGCAGCGCACCGTCGCCCAGCCGGACCGACGGCAGCAGGGCCCTCGCGGCCACGATCCGCCCGCGCAGCGCCTGCTCCTCGTCGGCCCAGCGTCCCGCGAACCCTTCCGTGTCGTCGTCGTAGGCGAGCCGCCGCCGCACCACCTCGACGCGCTGGTCGGGTTCGCGGGACGCCGACACCTCCACGGTCAGCCCGAACCGGTCGAGCAGCTGCGGCCGCAGCTCGCCCTCCTCCGGGTTCATGGTGCCGACCAGCAGGAAGCGGGCGGCGTGCCGCACGGACACGCCCTCGCGCTCGACGTACGACGCGCCCATCGCCGCCGCGTCGAGCAGCAGGTCGACCAGGTGGTCGTGGAGCAGGTTGACCTCGTCGACGTAGAGGATGCCGCGGTGCGCGTCCGCGAGCAGGCCGGGCTCGAACGCCTTCACGCCCTCTGCCAGCGCCCGCTCGATGTCCAGCGCGCCCACCAGCCGGTCCTCGGACGCGCCCACGGGCAGCTCCACCATGCGCGCCGGGCGCGGCCCGCCGGAGCCCGCCTCGTGCGGGCCGTCCGGGCACCCCGGATCCGGTGCGGCGGGGTCGCACGAGAACCGGCACCCGGCGACGACCTCGACCTGCGGCAGCAGCGTCGAAAGCGCCCGCACGGCCGTGCTCTTCGCGGTGCCCTTCTCGCCGCGCACGAGCACACCGCCGACGGCCGGCGACACGGCGTTCAGCAGCAGCGCCAGCCGCAGATCGTCCTGCCCGACGATCGCGGTGAACGGATAGGGGGTACTCACTCGTCGCCCTCCAGGTCGCCTTCCAGCTCCAGATACGTGGCGCGCAGCCGCTCCAGCGTGTCCGCGTCCGGCTCCGCCCACAGCCCGCGCTCGGCGGCCTCCAGGAGCCGCTCCGTGATGCCGCGCAATGCCCACGGGTTGGACTTCTTCATGAAGTCGCGGTTCTCGGCGTCGAAGACGTACTCGGCGCTGAGCTTCTCGTACATCCAGTCGTCGACGACCCCCGCCGTGGCGTCGTACCCGAAGAGGTAGTCGACGGTCGCCGCCATCTCGAACGCGCCCTTGTAGCCGTGCCGGCGCATCGCCGCCATCCAGCGCGGGTTGACCACGCGGGCGCGGAACACGCGGTGCGTCTCCTCGCCCAGGGTGCGCGTGCGCACCTGGTCCGGTACGGCGCTGTCGCCCACGTACGCCTCGGGCGAGGCACCCGTGAGGTGGCGCACCATCGCCACCATGCCGCCGTGGTACTGGAAGTAGTCGTCCGCGTCGACGAGGTCGTGCTCGCGTGTGTCGACGTTCTTCGCGGCCACCGCGATCCGCTTGAACGCGGTCTCCATGTCCCCGCGCGCGGCGCGCCCGTCGAGCCCGCGCCCGTACGCGTAGCCGCCCCACACCGCGTACACCTCGGCGAGGTCGGCGTCCGAGCGCCAGTTGCGCGCGTCGATGAGCGGCAGCAGCCCCGCTCCGTACGCACCCGGCTTCGAGCCGAAGATGCGGGCCGTGGCGCGCCGCCGGTCGCCGTGCTCGGCCGTGTCCTCGTCCGCGTGCGCCCGTACGTAGTTGCGGTCGGCCGGCTCGTCCAGCTCCGCGACCGTACGGACCGCGTCGTCGATCAGCGCCACGACGTGCGGGAAGGCGTCCCGGAAGAAGCCGGAGATGCGGACCGTGACGTCGATGCGCGGCCGGCCCAGCTCCTGGAGGGGAACCACCTCGAAGCCGGTCACCCGGCGCGAGGCGTCGTCCCACACCGGGCGGCAGCCCAGCAGCGCCAGGATCTCGGCGATGTCGTCGCCCTGGGTGCGCATCGCGGAGGTGCCCCAGACCGTCAGACCAACGGACTTCGGGTAGGTGCCCGTGTCGCTCAGGTAGCGCGCCACGAGGGAGTCCGCGAGCGATTGTCCGACCTCCCAGGACAGCCGGGAGGGGATCGCCTTCGGGTCGACGGAGTAGAAGTTGCGGCCCGTCGGGAGGACGTTCACCAGACCGCGCGTCGGCGAACCCGACGGGCCCGCCGGGACGTAGCCGCCGTCCAGCGCGCGCAGGATGTGCGCGATCTCGTCCGTCGTACGGGCCAGCCGCGGCACCACCTCGCGGCACGCGAACTCCACCACGGCCACCGCGTCGGCGAGTTCCGTGCCCACGGCCTCGCGGACCACGGCGGGCGCATCGGCGACGGCCCAGCCGCGGGTCTCCATGGCCTCGGCGACCCGGCGGCACAGCTGCTCCAGCAGGTCGATCGTGTCGGCGGCGGTCCGGGAGGGACCGGACACCAGCTCCGTCAGCTCCGCCGGCACCTTCACCGGCGTTCCCGGCGCCGCCAGCAGCTCCTTCTCGTCGAGCCCGAAGTGGGCCGCGAGACAGGCGCGCAGGCCCGGCAGCGCGTGCGCCTGCCCGCCCCACACCTGGGAGGCCCGCAGCACGGCCAGCACCAGATTGACCCGCGGCTCACCGACCGGCCCGCCGCCGAGGATGTGCAGACCGTCACGGATCTGCACGTCCTTGATCTCGCACAGATAGCCGTCGATGTGCATGACGAACTCGTCGAAGGCGTCGTCGTCGGGCTGCTCGTCGACATGCAGGTCGTGGTGGAGCTCCGCCGCCTTGACCAGCGTCCAGATCTGGGCGCGCACGGCGGGCGCCTTCGCCGGGTCCAGGTCGGACACGAGCGCGTACTCGTCGAGCAGCTGCTCCAGCTTCGCCAGGTCGCCGTAGGTGTCGGCGCGCGCCATCGGCGGCACCAGGTGGTCGACGACCGTGGCATGCCCGCGGCGCTTGGCCTGGGTGCCCTCGCCGGGGTCGTTCACGATGAACGGATAGATGAGCGGCAGATCGCCCAGCACCGCGTCCGGGGCGCAGCCGCCGGACAGTCCGAGGCCCTTGCCGGGCAGCCACTCCATGGTGCCGTGCTTGCCCATGTGCACGATCGCGTCCGCGCCGAAGGTGTTGTCCAGCCAGCGGTACGCCGCCATGTAGTGGTGCGACGGCGGCATGTCCGGGTCGTGGTAGATCGCGATGGGGTTCTCGCCGAAGCCGCGCGGCGGCTGGATCATCACGACGACGTTCCCGAACTGCAGGGAGGCCAGGACGATGTCGTCGCCGTCGACGTACAGGCTGCCCGGGGGCTCGCCCCAGGCCTCCAGCATGGCCTCGCGCAGCTCCGGGTCGAGCGTGTCGAACCACGCCCGGTAGTCGGCGAGCGGCACGCGCGCGGGTGCCGCCGACAACTGCTCCTCGGTCAGCCACTCCACGTCGTGGCCGCCGGCCTCGATGAGCCGGTGGATCAGCTCGTCGCCGTTGTCGGGGTAGCCCTCGACGGCGTATCCCGCGTCCCGCAGGGCGTCGAGCACCCGCACAGCCGAGGCGGGGGTGTCCAGACCGACCGCGTTGCCGACGCGCGAGTGCTTCGTCGGGTACGCCGTGAAGACGAGGGCGAGCTTCTTGTCCTCGTTCCGCCGGTGCTTCAGCCGGGCGTGGCGCACGGCGATGCCCGCGACCCGGGCGGCGCGCTCGGGGTCGGCCCGGTACACCGGGACGTCGTCGGGGCCCTGCTCCTTGAAGGAGAACGGCACCGTGACGAGGCGCCCGTCGAACTCGGGGATCGCGACCTGCATCGCCGCGTCCATGGGGGAGAGCGCCGCGTCGGACTCCGCCCAGGCGGCGCGCGACGTGGTCAGGCACAGGCCCTGGAGGACCGGGATGTCGAGCTCGGCCAGCGCGCCGATGTCCCAAGCCTCCTCGTCGCCGCCCGCCGACGCCTGCGAGGCGTGCGTGCCGCCGGCCGCGAGGACCGTCGCGACCAGCGCGTCCGTCCGCCCCAGCAGCTCGTACAGTCCGGCGTCGGCGCCGCGCAGCGAACCGCAGTACACCGGCAGGGCGTTGGCGCCGCGCGCCTCGATCGCGTCGCACAGGGTGTCCACGAACGCCGTGTTCCCGGAGAGTTCGTGCGCCCGGTAGAACAGCACGCCGACCGTCGGGCGCCCCGCCACGGACGGGCGCTCGCCGTGGACGCCGTACTCCGGCATCCTGCGCGGCTCCTCGAAGCCCTCGCCGGTCAGCAGCACCGTGTCGGACAGGAACCGCGCCAGTTCGGCGAGGTTGTCCGGGCCGCCCTCGACGAGATAGCGCAGCGCCTCCGCGACCACACCCGCCGGTGCCGACGACTCGGCCATCAGCTCCGCGTCGGGCACCGACTCGCCGCCCAGCAGGACCGTCGGCAGCCCGGATGCCTTCAGCGCCGCGAGCCCGTCCTCCCAGGCGCGCTTGCCGCCCAGCAGGCGTACGACGGCGAGGTCCGCGCCCTCGACCAGCGCGGGCAGTTCCTCCCGGACGTCCACCCGGGTCGGATTGCCGATCCGGTAGGGCGCGCCCGAGGCACGGGCCGCCAGCAGGTCCGTATCGGCGGTGGACAACAACAGCACGGTGCTCATGGCGCTCCCGGTGGAATGAAAGGCAGTCCCGACGGAGCGCCCGACTCGATGAGCCGCAGCAGCGCGTCCGTATCCGCGTGTTCTTCGATCAGATCGCCGAGCCGGTCGAGCTGCTCCTCGCGCAGCGCGCCGAACGACGTGTCGGGCGAGGGCACGAAGCGGCGGCCCGCGGCGGCGGCCACCTCGCGCAGAAAGGCGCGCCGGAACCCGTCGGACTCCAGCGAGCCGTGCCAGTGCGTGCCCCACACCGGGCCCACCCGGCAGCCGTCCAGGGGGTGTCCGGCGTCGTCGCACATCAACGCGTCGCCGCCCAGCACCTCGGCGACGCCGTGATGGATCTCGTATCCCTCGACGTACTCGCCCAGCGCCCTGCCGGACGGACGCGTGAGCGTCTTCTCCCGTGCGAAGCGCACCCGCACGGGCAGCAGTCCGAGACCGTCCACGGAGCCCGCACGTGACTCCACCTCGTCCTCGATGTGCTCGCCCAGCAGCTGGTAGCCGCCGCAGATCCCGAGCACCGGGCGCCCCTCGGCGGCCCTGCGTGCCAGGGCCGCCGCCAGACCGCGTTCCCGCAGCCACTCCAACGCCCGTACCGTGCCCCGGGTCCCCGGCACGATCACCAGGTCGGCGTCGGCGGTCTCCTCGGGGCGGTCCACGAACCGCACGACCACGCCCGGCTCGGCGGCGAGCGCGTCGACGTCCGTGAAGTTGGACATGAGAGGGATCGCGCAGACGGCGACCCGCAGCACGTCCTCGCCGACCGGCGGCGCCACGACGGACTCCCGCACCGTGCCCCGCAGCGACACCCGCAGCCCGTCCTCCTCGTCGATCCCGAGGCCGTGCCGGTAGGGCAGAACGCCGTAGGACGGCCGTCCGGTGAGGTCGCGCAGCATGTCGAGACCGGGTTCCAGCAGCGACACGTCGCCGCGGAACTTGTTGACCAGATACCCGGCGACGAGCTCCTGGTCCGCGCGGTCCAGCAGCGCGGTCGTACCGAAGAACGACGCGAACACCCCGCCGCGGTCGATGTCGCCCACGACGAGCACGGGCAGCCGCGCGGCCCGCGCGATGCCCATGTTCACGATGTCCGTCCGCCGCAGATTGATCTCGGCCGGACTGCCCGCCCCCTCGCAGATCACGGCGTCATGGCTGCCCCGCAATTGCTCCAGGCACTCCAGGACGGTCCCGAGCAGCGCCTCCTGCCGCCCGCCGTGGTAACCGCGTGCGCTCAACTCGCCCACCGGCCTGCCCATGAGCACCACCTGGCTGCTCCGGTCGCTCCCCGGCTTGAGCAGCACCGGGTTCATCAGCGCACTGGGCTCCACCCGGGCGGCCTGCGCCTGCATGGCCTGTGCCCGTCCGATCTCGGCACCCTCGCGGGTCACGAAGGAGTTGAGGGACATGTTCTGCCCCTTGAAGGGGGCGACCTTGACCCCCTGTCGGACGAGCCACCGGCAGATCCCGGCGGTCACGACGCTCTTGCCCGCGTCCGACGTGGTGCCCGCGACCAACAGTCCGCCACCGCTCATGACGTCCCCCTCCACAGCCGACGACGGCCGGCACCCACGGCGATGCCCGCCCCGAGGGCGAGCCAGCTCACCCGACGCGACAGCCGCACCGCCCGTTCCACGTCGGCCACGCCGACGGTCCGTCCGGCGCCGTTGAGCACGGGCCGGTGTTCCACCCGCCCCCCGTAGGACAGCGTTCCGCCGAGCCGTACGCCGAGTGCCCCGGCGAACGACGCCTCCACGGGGCCCGCGTTGGGACTCGGATGCCGGTCCGCGTCGGCACGCCACGCCCGCAGGGCGCCCCGTGGGTCGTCGCCCGCGATGGCGGCCAGCGCCGCGGTGAGCCGGGCCCCCGGCCATCCGGCGAGGTCGTCCAGCCGCGCCGAGGCCCAGCCGAACCGCCGGTACCTCGGCGACTTGTGCCCCACCATCGCGTCCAGCGTGTTGACGGCCCGGAACCCGACCAGCCCCGGAACACCGCCCAGGGCGCCCCAGACCAGCGCCCCCACGACCGCGTCGGAGGTGTTCTCGGCGACGGACTCGACCACGGCCCGGGCGATTCCCGGGCCGTCCAGCGCCTGAGGGTCCCGTCCGCACAGATGGGGCAGCCGCTCCCGCGCCCCCTCGACGTCCCCGGCCTCCAGCGCGGCGCCGACGGCCCGCGCCTCCCGGCCCAGTGACGTACCGCCGACGACGGCCCAGGTCGCTGCCGCGGTCAGTGCGACGGAGGCGGTACCGGAGGTGCGGACGGAACGCGCGGCAAGCGCTGCGAGTCCGGTGGCGCCACCCGCGCACACCAGGGTGTGCAGCGCTCCCCACCCGCGGTGGTCGCGCCACAGCACGCGTTCCACGGCGCTCGCCGCACGTCCGAATCCGGCGACCGGATGCCCGCGGCGGGGATCGCCGAACAGGAGGTCACCGAGGAGGCCGGCGGTGGCGCCGTACGCGAAGACACGTTCGCCACGCATCGGTTCAGGCCGCCGTTACGCCTCTGGAAACCCTCGTACGCGTCGTGTGCACAGAATCGGGTGACGGGCAGCCCGGCATCGCTGTATGTCCTCACTCAGGGTCCGCGCCCTGGTTCGACGGAAACGACGACGAGAGTCTCCTGGCTCCCGGATCCGCAGCTCCCCCGGTCTTCCAACCCCATGGTGCGGGCCGTGACTTCCGGTGTGGGGGAGTGCTCCCCGGTGACAGTGGCGGGACCGCGCCGGATTCGCACCGGCTTCCTCTCCTGCCGCCGTACATGGCCCGGGCAGTCCACCACGCCCCGAGAACACCCGTCAACTTGCCGCTGACCTGCGACGGGGGAGTGTGCGCAGGCACACATGCGCCCTGTGCGCGGGGGCACACGACAGCGCACGTGGGCGCACACGACAGCGCGCGCGGGGCGGGGACGACCGAGCGTCCCGCACCCCACGCGCGCGTGGTGCTGCTGTTGTCCTGCCGTGGCCCGGGTCAGGCGACGATCAGGAAGATCCCGTAGCCGACGGCCGCCGCGCACGCCGCGAAGCAGACGTACGCACCGGTGACCGCGAGGGCCGCGGAGCCGCCGCCCTGTGTTGCCGAGGTCTCCCGCTTGGAGAGTCCGACGACGCCGAGGGTGAACAGGCCGACGAGGCCGACCGTGACCATGAGGCTCACTCCGAAGACGGAGCCGAGAGCTGCCCAGTCGATGTTCATGCCGTTCTTTCCTTACACCCTGGCCGGGCGGCCGGCGGAGTCGGCGGCCGAGCCGGCCGCGACGGTGGTCTTCAGATCGTCGCTCTCGCCGTCGGTCTGCGTGCCGTCGCCCTGTGCGGGAACGGCGGCCACGGTGCCCGCCGGGGGCGGCGTGACGGCGGCGATCGCGGTCGTCACGGCTCCGGCCGGCTCGGCCTCGACGTCGTTGACGTTGTCACGGGTGACCGGCTTGCGGCGGGACAGCGTCCAGATGACGCCCGCGCCGGCCACGAGCAGCACACCGGTGGTGACGATGCCCCAGGTGCCCTGCTTGCTCAGGAACTCGGCGCTCGCACCGACCAGACCGGCGGCGGGCAGCGTCAGGCCCCAGGCGATGAGCATCCGGGTCGCCGTGGACCAGCGGACCACGCTGCCCTTGCGGCCCACGCCCGCGCCCATGACGGCGCCGGAGCAGACCTGGGTGGTGGAGAGGGAGAAGCCGATGTGGGACGAGGCCAGGATCGCGGTCGCGGCGCTGGTCTGCGCGGCGAAACCCTGCTGCGGCGCGAGGTCGGTGATGCCCTTGCCCATGGTGCGGATGATGCGCCAGCCGCCCAGGTAGGTGCCGAGCGCGATGGCGAGGCCGGCGGAGGTGATGACCCAGACCGGCGGGTTGGCGCCGGGGTGCAGCACGCCACCGGTGACCAGGGCCAGCGTGATGATGCCCATGGTCTTCTGCGCGTCGTTCGTGCCGTGGGCCAGCGAGACCAGGCCCGCGGAGGCGATCTGCCCGGCGCGGTAGCCCTTGGCGGTCGTCTTCTCGTCGGCCTTGCTGCCGATGCGGTACGACAGGCGGGTCGCCAGCATGGCGGCGAGTCCGGCCACGACCGGGGCGCAGACGGCGGGGATCAGCACCTTGGTGATGACGGTCGAGCCGTCCACCGAGGACCAGCCCGCGGACATGACCGCGGCACCGATCAGCCCGCCGAAGAGGGCGTGCGAGGAGCTGGAGGGCAGACCCAGGAGCCAGGTCAGCAGATTCCAGAGGATGGCGCCGACGAGCGCGGCGAATATGACCTCGGTCCTGATGCCTTCTTCGTTGATGATGCCGCCGGAGATCGTCTTGGCGACTTCGACGGAGAGGAAAGCACCGACGAGATTCAGCACGGCGGACATGGCCACCGCCGTCTTGGGCTTGAGAGCGCCGGTCGAGATGGTCGTCGCCATCGCGTTGGCAGTGTCGTGGAAACCGTTCGTGAAATCGAACACGAGAGCGGTGACGATCACGATCCCGAGGAGAAGCGTGATGTGTTCCATTTACCCAGGCTTCTGTTGGACGTCAGTGGCGTGCCGACCGTAGGCAACCTGGGTGAACGGAAGATGAACTGGGGCCAGATGAGGGGTGTCGTGATGCGGGGTCCGGCCATTCCGCTGCGTCCCCGGGCTGACCTGCGGACTCCACGGGATCTCCGGGGTGGCCGCCGACGGCCCCCCGGCCGCAATCCGGGGCGAGCGTGCCGACCCCGGAATGCCGCGGAATTTCAGGGTCCATGACCTTCCGGGCGGCTCTCGTACGACCCCTTCGCGGGTGCCCGGGCCGCTCCCCGGCGAAACGGCCCGGCGGGCTCGACGAGGCCTGAAAGAGATCCTCGTCACCCCGGCGTCGCCGCGGCCCCGACGGGCGCCGCCGGTCCGTGCGTGCTCCGGTACCCGCCTTCCGGGCGGGACGGCCAATCCTCCCGCGAAGAGCACCGGTGGCGGCGAGGGCCTGCGAGGATCGGCCCATGACGGATCACGGGACGGCGCAGGAGCTCGACCGGGCGTGGGGCGAACTCGTCGCCGCGGCCCGCAGGACCGTGGCGGACGGCCTCGTCGTCGGCACCTCGGGGAACGTGTCGGTACGTGTGGGGGACACCGTCCTGATCACACCGACGGGTGTCCCCTACGACCTTCTCGGGCCGGGTGACGCCGTCGGGGTCGGCCTCGACGGCGAGCAGCTGATCGGCGACCTCGCCCCGACCAGCGAGCTCCCGCTGCACCTCGCGATCCACCGGACGACCCCGGCCCGTGCCGTCGTCCACACGCACGCCGTCCACGCCACGGCCGTCTCCACGCTCGTCCCGGAGCTCCCGCCCATCCACTACATGGCCGGGGCACTGGGCGGAGTGGTCCGGGTCGCCCCGTACGCCCTGTACGGCACCGACGAATTGGCCGAGAGCATGCTCGCAGCACTGGACGGGCGCTCCGGGTGCCTCCTCCAGAACCACGGGACCGTCACCTACGGGGACACCCTCTCCCAGGCCTATGACCGCACCGCCCAGCTCGAATGGATGTGCCGCGTCTGGCTGACGGCCAGATCGGTGCCGGGGCTGTCCCCGTCGCTCCTGTCGGAGGCCCAGCTGAGGGAGGCGGGGGAGAAGCTGCGGGGATACGGGCAGCCCGGCGACTGAAGACCGGGCGTCCGTTTTCCAGTTCCTTGTCGGGTTTGGTATTGAATGCCCGTTATTCCCGATGTATTCCGCCTTTCCCCGGCTGTGCGGATGCACCGTCTCCCCTGGGGGCGCTGCCGCTACGGGACGCAGGGGGCGGACGTACCCGGGCTGGTCCGCTTGCGCGGTGGTGCGACCTGCGCGCCCAAGGGCGGCTTCCCGCGCTGGTGCGGCTTCCGCGCGGTGGCGCGGCTCACCCGCGGGAGGACGGATTCCCGCGGAAGTGCGGCCTCTCCCGGCGGCGCGGCTTCCCACTCGGTGCAAGCTGCCGCGCGGCCGTGCCGCTTCCGTGCGGCAGTGCAGCTCTCCCGCAGGCTGCGGCCTCCGCACAGCGGCACGGCGACCCGCCCGTGGGGACGGTCCGGCTGGCCGTCGCGCGGAACCCCGACAACACTGGACAGGTGCGCACCGCCACAGCGACGGCAGCCGCCGTCACCGCAGCAGTGGGCGCCGGCGCCGCCGCCGTCGCGGCAGGCCGGCTCGCCAGCGACGCCGCCCTGCGGCCGGCCCCGGGGCGCCCGCTGCCCACGGAGCCGCGGCTCACCGTCCATGCGACCGCCCCCGGCAGGATCACGCTGACCCGTGACCTGGCCTCCCTGCGCCCCGGCGTCTACGGGCTCGGCGGCGACGGCTGCCACGCCGTCGTCGGCCCGGTCGTCGGCACCGAGCCGCACGCCGCCGACACCGTGGTACGCCGTCTCGAACGCGTCACCCACGGCACCCTGGCACCGGGCGACGACGTCTGGTTCACCCCCCAGGTGCACATCGGCAACCCCTCCACGGCCCTCGGCCTGGACCACGCCGACGTCGACGTCCCCGGAGAACTCGGCGGTCTGCCCGCCTGGTTCGTGCCGGGCCCCCGCGCCACCTGGGTGCTCACCGCGCACGGCCTGGGCACCACGCGCGAGCACCCCATGGTGGTGATGGACTTCCTGCACCGCCTGCGCCTTCCGGTGCTCGACCTCGCCTACCGCGGGGACCTCGGGGCACCGCCGTCGCCCGACGGCCTCAGTCACCTCGGCGAGACCGAGTGGCGCGACCTCGACGCCGCCATCCGCTACGCCGTGCGGTACGGCGCCGAGCGGGTCGTGCTGTACGGCTGGTCCGTCGGCGCGTCGATGGCCCTGCACGCCGCCGCGCACTCGGCGCTGCGGCACCGGATCACCGGACTCGTCCTCGACTCACCGGTCCTCGACTGGGAGACGACACTGCGCGCCCTCGCGACGGCGCACGGCACGCCGGGTCCCCTGCTGCCGCTCGCGGTGCGCGCCGCCCAGGGCCGGACAGGCCTGCGCGGCGACCGCATCAACCGGGTCGCCGACCCCGGCGGCCTCAGGGTTCCGACGCTCCTCTTCCACGGCCCGGGCGATGCGATCGCCCCCTGGTCGCTGTCGCGCGCGCTGGCCGCGGCGCGGCCCGACCTCGTCACCTTCCACGAGGTGACGGACGCGCCCCACGCGGCGATGTGGAACGCCGCTCCCGAGCCCTACGAGGAGGCGCTCCGCCGCTTCCTCACACCGCTGATGTAGGGCGCCGCAGCGGTGCGCCGCCGCGCCGGAGGGTGCGGTGACCCCGTCTTCCTGCTCCTCCGGCCGGCCTGCCCGCGGCATCGGCGCGGCGCTGCTTGTCGGCTCCTGTGACATTCCGTTTGGGATTTCGGCGCGTCACCCGGAAGACTGCTCCCGTGACGTCCCGTATCCCGCGCGACTCCAGGCTCCGACTCGTCCGCCCACGACCCCTTGCCGCCGCCCCGCGCGCGGTGACCCAGAGGCCGTCCCGACGCCCCGCGCCGCGGCCCCCCGAGGGCACCCCGCCGCCCTCCGAGCTGGCGCGCGCGGCCCGCCGGCAACTCGCCGGTGCCGTGCGGGTGGCCCGCTGGGCGGACACCGCCCTGAGCCCCGGCCGCAACCGCACCGGCCACACCCCGGACAGCCTGGGCACCCTCTCCGACGCGACCGCGGAACGAGCCGGTCGGGACCTGGGCCTGACCACGCGGCAGGTCCGCGCCGAATGGGACATCGCACGGCTGTCCGGACTCGTGGAGGTGCACGGCGACAGCGCCCGCCCGGGGTGGCGGCTGCGTGCCTGGGACCGTGACGACAGCGCCGTACTGCGCGGCTGGGTCGCCCTCTTCGACGCCTGGTCGCTGGCGCACCCGGCGGGCGACGAGCTGCCCGCGGCCGCCGTTGCGGAGGTCGTCGGGGCCATGCCGCAGGTGCTGTCCTTCCTGCAGCTGTCCGCCGGGCCCGTGCCCGTGCAGCAGCTGCTCGACCTGCTCGACCAGCGGGTGACCGAGCTGCGCACCGAACGGTGCGAGATCCCGTACGGCCCGCAGCCCGAGCCCGCCGACGACGCACCGCTGCGGCCGCTGCTCGACTGGGCCCTGCACGCGCTGGCCGACGTCGGCGCGCTCACCTGCGCCGACGGGCAGGCCACGCTCACACCGCTGGGCAGCTGGGCGGTGTGGGTCAAGCTGGAGCAGATCTGCGTGGCCGCCCAGAGCCCCGCAGGCAACATCGAGCAGGCGGCCGAGGACATGCTCCGCGGCTGTGCCCGCCTGCGCCCGAACGCCGCACGCGCCGAGTACCGGGCCTGGCTCGCCGCCCGCACCGTGAGCAGCGCCGTCACCGAACTCATCGCGGCCGCCCGCGGCGAGGATGCGCTGCTGCGCGGACTCGCCTTCGACGCGCTCCGTGTCGTCGGCGCCCCCGCCGAGCCCGCCGTCCGCGCCGTCGTCGACGAGCCGTCGCTGCGGCCCTATGCCCTGCTCTGGCTCGCCGAGCAGGAGGGCGTGGACCCCGAGGACGCCTCCGCGGTGCTGACCCGGGACGAGGCCACCTGGCTCTGGGTGGACACGGCGGCGGCCGTCGCGGACCACGGTGAGGTCCAACTGCTCGTACGTCACCTGGAGTCCGCGCCGCAGCCCACCGTGCCCGCGCTCCTCGACGAGATCCGCGCGGTCGGGCATCCCCGCACCGTCCAGGTCCTCGTCGCTCTCGCCGCGGCCCACCCCGATCCGGCGCTCGCCAAGGTGGTGCGCCGCGCCGCCTTCCAGGTGCACACCGGCGGCGCCTAGGCAGCACCCCGGAGATGTGTTGCGGACGGTGCCGGGTGGCCGCGCCCGGCACCCGCCGCAACACACCCCCGGGCGCGGGCGCTCCTGCGGGGCCCGGCTGTGGGGTGCCGTCCTACCGGGAGCCCAGCTCCGGCGCGTAGGTCCCGAAGCTCCACACATTGCCCTCGATGTCCCGGGCCATGTAGTCCCGCGAGCCGTACTCCTGGTCCGTCGGGGGCATGAGGATCTCCACCCCGTGGTCCGCCGCCCGCCGGTGATGGGCGTCGACGTCGTCCACCACGATGTACACGCCGACCGGGCCGCCGCCCCGCATCGCCTCGTCGAACCTGCCGCCGCGGCCCCTGGAGCCCAGCATCACCGCGCCGTTGCCCTGGGCCAGCTCGGCGTGCATCACCGAGCCGTCCTCGCCCTCGTACACACTCACCTCCGTGAAGCCCAGGGCCTCGGTGAGCTGCTTGATCGCCGCCTTCGCGTCGGTGTACAGGATCGACGGATAGACGCTGGGGCGAGCGGTGTCCCTGCCTGCCATGTGATCACTCCTTGTCGTGGATGCGTGACCCGCGCCACAGTCTTGCACCGGCCACCGACAACGCCCGCCGGAGCGGAGCCGGTCCCCGCCGAGCGGGCGGGACCGGGCAGGTCCGGCAGCGGGCGTGGCGGCCGGGCGCAGGCACGGGTACGTCCACGGGGCCGGGCACGGGTGCGCCGGGACGGCGGACGGGCTCAGCGGAAGGTGTTGCACTGCGCCATGTCGCCCGTCAGATAACCCCGGTAGAACCACTGCTGCCGCTGCTGCGACGACCCGTGCGTCCAGGTCTCCGGGGTCACCCTGCCCTGGAAGCGCTCCTGGATACGGTCGTCGCCGACGGCCGCCGCCGCGTCCAGGCCGTCGCGGATGTCCGCGTCGGTCAGCCTGGTGACCAGCGGGCGCCCGGTCCTCGGGTCGGGTGTGGTCGTCGCGTGGTGTGCCCACACGCCCGCGTAGCAGTCGGCCTGCAGCTCGACCCGCACGGAGTTGCTGTTCGCGCCGGTCACCCCGTCCTGGGTGCGCTGCAGCGTCCCCATCAGATCCTGCACGTGGTGCCCGTACTCGTGCGCCACGACGTACGCCTGGGCGAACGGGCCGCCCGACGAGCCGAACTTCGTCCGCAGGTCGTCGAAGAAGCCCAGATCGAGGTAGACGCGGCGGTCGGCCGGACAGTAGAAGGGCCCGACCGCCGAGGTCGCGGCGCCGCACGCGGTGGTGACCCGGCCCGTGTAGAACACGGTCGGGGAGTCCGTGTAGCGGCCGCCCCTGGCGGCGAACTCCGACCGCCAGAAGTCCTGGACGCTGTTGACCACAGCCACCATGCGGCAGTCGTCCCGGGTGTTGGCGTCGTGCCCTG
This sequence comes from Streptomyces sp. NPDC002004, assembly GCF_053593975.1. Classification (NCBI taxonomy): domain Bacteria; kingdom Bacillati; phylum Actinomycetota; class Actinomycetes; order Kitasatosporales; family Streptomycetaceae; genus Streptomyces; species Streptomyces sp. NPDC002004. The sequence continues at coordinate 59,870 of NZ_JBSFDP010000016.1, read as the reverse complement.
TGCGGCAGCTCTGGTCGAGCTGCGCCGCCGACGACACCGCGGGCGCGGGACCGCCGCCCGACGACAGGCCGAGCTGATCGGGTCCGACGCCCAGGAACAGAGCCAGCAGGAGCGCGATCAGCCCCGCGAGACCGCCGCCGATGGTCGCCCTGCCGCCGGGGATCCGCCTGCCGCGCACATCCTGCACCTCGGACGTGTCCAGCTCGGCGTCGTCGTCGAACTGCATGGGCGCATCACCCTCTGCCTCGCGTCCGGACGGCTCTCCACCGCCCTGAGCCGAGTATCTGCCAGTTCACGGCGGTCTGCCCGTCTTGCGGATCATGTACGACCGCGGCCGCGGGGGGCCGGGCGTGAGGTGGCACACTCGCCGGGCCCGTCCCGCCGGGCGGCCGTCCGGGCACCGTGCCCCGGTGACGTGCGCCCCATCGGCGACCAGGGCCTCCCCGTCGAAAGTGCGAGCGGGAAAACCGCTTGCGCCGCCCCGTTAGAATTGCCGTCATGGCCATTCTCCTCGTGCATTAGACGGCGTGATCCGCCTCAGCAGCCCACCCCGTCGTCCATCCCGCCCAGGAGTCTGTCCGTGATCACCGCCTCCGGTATCGAGCTGCGTGCCGGTGCCCGTGTCCTCATCGAGTCCGCCACCTTCCGTGTCGCCAAGGGCGACCGCATCGGCTTGGTCGGCCGCAACGGTGCGGGCAAGACCACCCTCACCAAGGTCCTCGCCGGTGAGGGCATCCCCGCCGCCGGAAACGTCGCCCGCTCCGGCGAGGTCGGCTACCTGCCGCAGGACCCGCGCACCGGGGACCTCGACATCCTCGCCCGCGACCGCGTCCTCTCCGCGCGCGGCCTGGACGTGCTGATCAGGAAGATGCGCGAGAACGAGCAGCGCATCGCCACCGGCAAGGGCTCCACGCGCGACAAGGCGATGAAGCAGTACGAGCGCCAGGAGACCGAGTTCCTCACCAAGGGCGGTTACGCCGCCGAGGCCGAGGCCGCGACCATCGCCGCCGCGCTCAACCTGCCCGACCGCGTGCTCGGCCAGCCGCTGCACACGCTCTCCGGCGGTCAGCGGCGCCGTATCGAGCTGGCCCGCATCCTCTTCTCGGACGCGGACACGCTGCTCCTGGACGAGCCGACGAACCACCTCGACGCCGACTCGATCGTCTGGCTGCGCGACTACCTGAAGACCTACCGCGGCGGGTTCATCGTGATCTCGCACGACGTCGAGCTGGTCGAGACGGTGGTCAACAAGGTGTTCTACCTGGACGCCAACCGCTCCACGATCGACGTCTACAACATGGGCTGGAAGCTCTACCAGCAGCAGCGCGAGGCCGACGAGAAGCGCCGCAAGCGCGAACGGCAGAACGCCGAGAAGAAGGCCGCCGCACTCAATGCGCAGGCCGACAAGATGCGCGCCAAGGCCACCAAGACCGTCGCCGCGCAGAACATGGCCCGCCGCGCCGACAAACTGCTCGCGGGGCTGGAGGCCCAGCGCAAGTCCGACAAGGTCGCCAAGCTGCGCTTCCCCGAGCCCGCGCCGTGCGGCAGGACGCCGCTCACGGCCGAGGGCCTGTCGAAGTCGTACGGCTCCCTGGAGATCTTCACCGACGTCGACCTGGCGATCGACAAGGGCTCCCGCGTCGTCATCCTCGGCCTCAACGGCGCCGGCAAGACGACCCTGCTGCGGCTGCTCGGCGGCGTCGAGCAGCCGGACACCGGGGCGGTCGTCGAGGGCCACGGCCTCAAGCTCGGCTACTACGCCCAGGAGCACGAGACCCTGGACCCGGAGCGCACGGTCCTGGAGAACATGCGCTCCGCCGCCCCCGACATGGACCTGGTGGAGGTGCGGAAGGTGCTCGGCTCCTTCCTCTTCTCCGGCGACGACGTGGACAAGCCGGCCGGCGTGCTGTCCGGCGGTGAGAAGACCCGTCTGGCGCTGGCCACCCTGGTCGTCTCGTCGGCGAACGTGCTGCTGCTCGACGAGCCCACCAACAACCTCGACCCGGCCAGCCGCGAGGAGATCCTCGGCGCGCTGCGCACCTACAAGGGCGCCGTCGTCCTCGTCACGCACGACGAGGGCGCGGTCGACGCGCTGCAGCCCGAGCGGATCATCCTGCTGCCCGACGGCGTCGAGGACCTGTGGGGCGCGGACTACGCGGACCTGGTGGCCCTGGCCTGACCCGACCGGGGCCCCGGGTGCCCGCGCGCCCCGCGCGGGACGGCCCGTGCACGGGCCCCGGGGCTCGACCCGGCGGTGATGATCCACTGCGTATGGATCATTCGGCCCATCGGTGATCCGTCATCTGTGTGAGATCTCCTCGTACCCCGGCGTGTCGACGTCGGGTACGCCGGCGGGGCCCGGTTTTACCGGGTCAGAACCGGGGTGCCGTGCTGACCAGCGCCTTCGTTCGGGAACCCGTGGGACCGCGGTCACGCCCGTCACCGGAATGAGCAATTCCGATCGTGAAGATCGACCCTGGGCGGAGATTCCCGTCGGATCGACCTTGCCGAATGGGTGGCCAGGACGCGCGGTAGGGGTGATCATGAGAGTCCAGAGCGCACTTCCCGTGAGGAGGCATCGGGTGGCCGAGACTCTGAAGAAGGGCAGCCGGGTGACCGGCGCCGCGCGCGACAAGCTCGCGGCTGACCTGAAGAAGAAGTACGACTCCGGTGCGAGCATCCGGGCACTGGCCGAGGAAACCGGCCGCTCGTATGGCTTCGTACACCGGATGCTCAGCGAGTCCGGGGTCACGCTGCGAGGACGCGGCGGGGCGACGCGGGGCAAGAAGGCCGCAGCGACCTGACGGGCGGCCGCCCGCCGACTTCGGTGGTGGCCACCCGGTCGGTCCGCAGATCGGCCGGGTGGTTACTGTGCAGTCACTTACGGGTTCGGGTAGAGCACCCGATCCGACTGCACCCATCGGAGGCGCCCCATGGCTTCGCTCGACCCGGTATTCGACAAGGACGGCGTGCGGCTCACCGTCGACGGTGAGCTCGCCACGGTGACGCTGACCAACCCGAGCAAGCGCAACGCCCAGAGCCCTGCCCTGTGGCGCGCGCTTGCCGAAGCCGGTCGGTCGTTGCCCGGCAGCGTCCGTGTCGTCGTGCTGCGTGGCGAGGGCAAGTCCTTCTCCGCGGGCCTCGACCGTCAGGCCTTCACACCGGAAGGCTTCGACGGCGAGCCGTCGTTCATCGATCTGGCGCGCGGGTCGGACGAGCAGCTCGACGCGACGATCGCCGAGTACCAGGAGGCGTTCACCTGGTGGCGGCGCAGCGACCTCGTGTCCATCGCCGCCGTGCAGGGGCACGCCATCGGGGCCGGCTTCCAGCTCGCCCTGGCGTGCGACCTGCGGGTGGCCGCGGAGGACGCGCAGTTCGCCATGCGCGAGACCAGCCTCGGGCTGGTGCCCGACCTCACGGGGACGCATCCGCTGGTCGGGCTGGTCGGATACGCGCGAGCCCTGGAGATCTGCGCGACCGGGCGCTTCGTGCACGCCGACGAGGCCGAGCGGATCGGACTCGCCAACCTCGCAGTGCCCCTCGACCAGCTCGACGGCGCGGTGCGGGATCTGGCAGCCGCGCTGCTCGCCGCTCCGCGGAGCGCGGTCATCGAGACGAAGGCGCTGCTCCAGGGAGCCGGCGGGCGGTCCTACGAGGAGCAGCGCACCGCCGAGCGCGCGGCCCAGGCGCGCCGCCTGCGGGACCTCGCGGGGCTCGGCGACTGATCACGCGCGCCCGCCCGCTTCGCCGCGACGGCCATGTGCCGGGACTCTCGTGCGCGAGGCGGGCGGACGGCTGCTCCGTGCCCGGAAGCGGGCCCGGACGGCCATGCCGCCGCCATGTCCCCCCAACGTCGCCTTCCTGCGGCGTCGGTCCCGCTTCCTGCTTAGTGTGGGCCGAGGAGCAGATCCCCTGTACCTCACGAGAGGGACGTGGACGATGACCGAAGGTGCGTCGACCGAGCAGGCCGGCATCAGGCCGGTGGTGACCAAGCGGGGAGGGGGTGACGCCGCGACCCGTGGACGTACGACCATCGCCGACGGCGTCGTGGAGAAGATCGCCGCGCTCGCCGCACGCGACGTCGTGGGCGTGCACGCCCTGGGGGGCGGCCTCGCCCGCACCCTCGGCGCGGTGCGCGACCGCGTCCCCGGCGGATCCAAGTCCGTGACGCGCGGTGTGAAGGCGGAAGTGGGCGAGGTGCAGACCGCGATCGACCTGGAGCTCGTCGTGGACTACGGCGTGTCGATCGCCGACGTCGCCCGCGCCGTCCGGGAGAACGTGATCATGGCCGTCGAGCGGATGACGGAGCTCGAGGTCGTCGAGGTCAACCTCGCGGTCAGCGACGTGAAGCTGCCGGACGAGGAGGAAGAGGAGCCGGAGACGCGGCTCCAGTAGCGAGGACCGGCGCAGAACGGCGGCGAGGACCGGCCCCAACGGCGGTGGACCGGCCGTAGGACAGTGAAGAGTACCGGCGTACGCCCGGCGTACGAGGGGGACGGCGACGCACCGCGCAGAGGAGCGGACATGAGCATGGCCATGACCGGCATGATCGCCGGAATGCTGCTGGCCTTCGCCGGATACTTCGGTGGCTTCGGGGCCTTCCTGCTGGTGGCCGCGCTCGGCGCCATCGGCTTTTTCGCCGGGCGATTCCTCGAAGGGGACCTGGAGTTCGGTGACTTCTTCCGCTCACGCGGCGACCGCCGCCGGTGAATCCGGTGAATCCGGTGGATCCCGTGAGCCCCGCGGATCCGGTGGATCCCGTGAATCCGGTGTCGGGCCGGACCGTCCCGGCCGCCGAACGCGGCGCGACCCGGATCGCCGACCGTGTCGTCGCAAAGATCGCCGCGCGGGCGGCCCGGGAGGCGCTCGACACCCTCCCCGAGGGCGGCGCACCGCCGCACGCCACCGTCACCGTGCACCGCGACACCGCCCGCGTCCGGGTCGGCGTCGAACTCGACTACCCCTGCGACATCGGCGGCCAGTGCGGCGCGGTGCGTCGTCATGTGGTCGAGCGGGTAGGTGCGTTGGCGGGAATGGACGTGCGCGAGGTCGCCGTCGAGGTGGAGCGGCTGCACTCGCCACGGACCCGCGGAGCGGAGCGGCGGAGGACACGATGAGCGAGCCCCAGGGCCCCGGCGGCACCAGCCGGCTCCCCGTCGTCGAGAAGCCCGGCGACACCGGGAAGGCAGCCGGCGCCGGGAGACCGGGCGGCCTCGGCCAGTCCGGTTCCGCGGCCTCGTACGAGCCGGTGCCGATGCCGGACGACGGCGGGCGCAACCGGCGCTGGTGGTCGCGGCGCCGGGTCCCGGCCGGGATCGTCGCGCTGCTCCTCCTCGCCGGGGCGGCACTGCTGCTGTACGACGTCGTCGCGGTGCGCCTCGGCCGGCCCGCCATGCAGTGGCGCAGGACGCTCGCCCACCAGCTCGCCACCCGGCCCCTCGACGACTCCGTGGTACTCGCCGGCGCCGCCCTGGTCGTGGCGCTCGGCCTCTGGCTCCTGCTGCTCGCACTCACCCCGGGACAGCGGACCGTCCTGCCAATGCGGCGCACCCACCCCGACGTCCGCGCCGGGCTGTACCGCACGGCCGCCGCCATGGTGCTGCGCGACCGGGCCATGGAGGTGAGCGGGGTGCAGTCCGCCCGGGTCCGGGTGTCGCGCCGGAAGGCCGACGTCCGTGCGGTGTCCCACTTCCGGCAGCTCGACGACGTCCGCACCGACCTCGACACCGTGCTCGCCGACGGCCTCGCGGACCTGGGGCTCGCCCGGCCGCTCCGCCTCGCCGTGCGCGTCCGCCGGTCCGGCCGAAAGGGGTGACCCGCATGCTCGGGCCCGTGAACCGCGTGCTGCTCGGACTGGTCGGTCTGGTGCTCGTCGTCCTCGGCGGCTCGGTGCTCGCAGTCGGCCTCGGGGTGCCCCCGCCGCGCTGGTGGATCCACACCGGCCCGCACGACGTCCTGCTCAGCACGGCCGAGCGGGAGCGCTGGCGCGGCACCGGCTGGTGGTGGCCCACCGTGATCGGGGCCCTCGCCGTCCTGGTGCTGCTGGCGCTGTGGTGGCTGTCGGCGGTGCTGCGCCGCCGCCGGCTCGCCACGGTGCTCGTCGACACCGGCGACGGAGAGGGCGCGCTGCTGCGCGGACGCGCCCTGGAGAGTGTGCTCCTCGCCGATGCCGAGTCGCTGGACGGTGTGGACCGCGCACAGGTCCGGCTCACCGGGCGGCGCAGCACCCCGCAGGCCCGCGCGGGCCTGCGCCTCCAGCCTCACGGCAGCCCCGGGCAGGCCCTGCACCTGCTGACCGACGAGGCGCTCGCCCATGCGCGCTCATCGGCCGGACTGGCCCGGCTTCCGGCGGAGGTACGGCTCCGCACGGTCAGGCACCGCGCGGAACGCGTGAGCTGAACCCGGCACTCCGCGGTGGGGGCGGGGAGCCCGCCCGGTCCGGCGTCAGAAGCCGTGGCGCGCGCCGCCGTCCACCGGCAGCATGACGCCCGTCAGATACGAGGCAGCGGGCGACAGCAGGAAGGCGGCGGTGCGGCCGAACTCCTCGGGCGTGCCGTAGCGGCGCAGCGGAATCCGCGACTCGTTGGCCGCGCGTGTCGCCTCCGGGTCGGCCGACAGCCCGTCCAGCTCGCGCACCCGGTCGGTGTCGATCCGGGCGGGCAGCAGCCCCACGACACGGATGCCGCGCGGACCCAGCTCGTCCGCGAGGGACTTGGCGAACCCGGCGAGCCCCGGACGCAGGGCGTTCGAGATGGTCAGCCCCGGGATCGGCTCGTGCACCGAAGCCGAGAGCACGAACCCGATCACGCCGCCGTCGCTCAGCTCCGCCGCGGCTGCCCGCGCCATGCGCACCGCACCCAGGAAAACCGACTCGAACGCGGCCCCCCACTGCTCGTCGGTGTTGTCCGCGACAAAGCCCGGAGGCGGGCCGCCGACGCTGATCAGGACGCCGTCGAAGCCGCCGAAGTGCTCGCGCGCCGTCGCGATCAGCCGCTCCGCGACGGCCGGATCGGCATTGTCGGCGGCCACGCCCACCGCGCCGTCCCCGAGCTCGTCGGCAGCCTCGGCGACCCGCTTCTCGTCCCGCCCCGTGATGATCACCTTCGCGCCGTCCGCCGCGAGCTCGCGTGCGGCGGCGTTGCCCAGTCCGCGCGTGGCACCGGTGACGACGAAGACACGGTCCTTCAACCCAAGATCCATGGCTCTATCCTGCCCGCCCGTCCCCGAAAAGCGTGAGCACGGTCCCCACCAGACCGATGTGACTGAACGCCTGGGGGAAGTTCCCGAGCTGCCGTCCGTCCGCCGGGTCGTACTCCTCGGCGAGCAGCCCCACGTCGTTGCAGAGCCCCACCAGTTGCTCGAACAGTTCCTGCGCCTCCTTCGTGCGCCCCGTCAGATGGAGCGCGTCCGCGAGCCAGAACGAGCACACGAGGAACGTGCCTTCGCCGCCGGGCAGCCCGTCGGCCGCACGCTCGGCGCTGTAGCGGCGCATGAACCCGTCGTTCGACAGCTCCGCGCGCACCGCGTCGATCGTGCCGATGACCCGCGGATCGTCGGGCGGGAGGAATCCCATGCGCGGGATCAGCAGCAGTGCCGCGTCCAGTTCCCGCGAGCCGTACGACTGCGTGAACGTGTTCCGCTCGGGGTCGTAACCGTGCTCGCAGACGTCGCGGTGGATCGCGTCGCGCATCGCCTGCCAGCGGGGCGCGTCGCCGTGCAGATGGGGATGCCCCTTGATGGCCTGCATCGCCCGGTCCGCGGCGACCCAGGCCATCACCTTGGAGTGCACGAAGTGCCGCCGCGGTCCGCGCACCTCCCACAGGCCGGCGTCCGGCTGCCGCCACGCCGACTCCAGGAACTCCATGAGCGCCCGCAGGATGCTCCACTCGTGCGGCTTCAGGGGCAGGCCCGAACGCTGCCCCAGCGTCAGCGAGTCGACGACCTCGCCGTACACGTCGAGCTGCAGTTGCTGAACCGCGTCGTTGCCGATCCGGACCGGCGCCGACTGTGCATAGCCGGACAGCCACGGCAGCTCGAACTCGGGGATACGGCGCTCGCCGGCCAGGCCGTACATGATCTGCAGGTCGGCCGGGTCGCCCGCCACCGCACGCAGCAGCCAGTCCCGCCACGCCTTCGCCTCGTCGTGGTACCCCGCCGCGAGCAGCACCCCGAGGGTCAGCGTCGAGTCCCGCAGCCAGCAGTAGCGGTAGTCCCAGTTGCGTACGCCGCCCAGCTCCTCCGGCAGAGAGGTGGTGGGGGCCGCGACGATGCCGCCGGTCGGCGCGTAGGTCAGCGCCTTCAGGGTGATCAGGGACCGCAGCACCACTTCCCGGTGCGGACCCCGGTAGAGGCACTGCGCCGACCAGGCTCGCCAGTCCTCCAGGCTGCAGCGCAGCGCCTCGTGCGGGTCGACGAGCGGCGGGCGGGGGGCGTGCGAGGGGTGCCAGGTCATGACGAAGGCCACCTTCTCGCCCTCCGCGACCGTGAACTCGGCGTGCGTACCGAAGTTCTTGCCGTAGGTGTGCACGGGGGGTTCGCTGCGCAGCCACACGGAGTCGGGTCCCGCCACGGCGACACGCTGGCCGTCGGCCCGGCGCATCCAGGGCACGACCGCGCCGTAGTCGAAGCGCAGGCGGAGCGTACTGCGGACGGCGACCTCGCCGGACAGGCCCTCGACGATGCGGACGACGTCGGGGGCGCGGTCGCGCTGCGGCATCAGGTCGGTGACGAGGACCGCGCCCTCGTCGGTCTCCCACACGGTGTCGAGGACGAGCGAGTTCCCGCGGTACTCGCGGCGGGTGCAGACGTCCGCGCCGGCGGGGGCGATGCGCCAGTGGCCGTTCTCCTCGTCGCCGAGCAGCGAGGCGAAGCACGCCGGGGAGTCGAATCGGGGCAGGCACAGCCAGTCGATGGAGCCGTTCCTGCCGACGAGGGCGGCGGTCTGGTGATCGCCGATCAGGGCGTAGTCCTCGATGCGGGGTTGCATCCCTTCCGGCTTCCCGTCCGGTGCGATCGCCAATCAGCGGGGTACGGCGTCCGGGCGAGGGCGGGGAGGGCGAGGGCGGGGCGGCCGGGGAGGAGAGGGGGACGCGAGCGGGGAAGGGTTCCGCGAGAGGGGTGGCGACCGGGAGGACGGGAGCGCGCGTGCGCGGCGCCGGGCCGTGCCGCCCGGGCAGTGGTCACACCGCTGCCGGGGCGGCCGTCTCCTGCTCCTGCTCCGTCTCCGTCGACGCGGCGGCGGCCGCGCGGTCACGACGCTCGCGCCGGACGAGGATCACCCACCCCACGGGCACGCCCGCGGAGAAGAGCCACCACTGGACCGCGTACGCCATGTGCGGACCGATGTCGCTGTGCTCGGGGTCCGGGATCAGCTCGGGGCTGCCGCCCCTGGGCGCCGGCGCGGTCTGCTCGATGTAGCCGCCGAGCACCGGCTTGCCGAGGGACCGCGCGGCGCTGCCGTCGATCAGCATCACCTGGCGCTTCGGCAGCCCCTGGACCTGCTTGATCCCGCTCTCCGCGGTGGTCTCGTCGGGCATCAGCCGGCCGGTGACGGTGACCTGGCCCCGGGCGGGCGCCGGAATCCTCGGGAAGGCCGTCTGGGGGCCGTCCGCCGGGATCCAGCCGCGGTTGACCAGCAGCACCTTGCCGTCGGTCAGCACGAACGGGGTGAGGACGTGGTAGCCGACCTTGCCGTCCGCGTCGGTGCGGCGCCGGACGACCACCTCGTGGTCCGTGTCGTAGGTACCGGTCGCGGTGACCCGCCGGTACAGCTCGGAGCGGGGGACCGGGTGTCCCGGCGACGTCATCGTCTCGACGGGCACGGGCTTGGTCGCGAGCGCGTCGGAGATCAGCGTGTTCTGCGCGACCCGGTGTTCGTGCCGGTGCAGCTGCCAGAAGCCCAGCCTGATCATCACGGGGATGAGCAGCAAGGTGATGAGGGTGAGGATCACCCACTGCCGGGACAACAGGAAGCGGTACACCCCATGACCGTACAACTCGGCCATGGGGCGATCGCCGGGGGGTGGGGGATGAGCGTGCGGATCCCTGCCGGATCACACCTTGTCGATGATGCCCACCCTCCCCTCCGCGCGGGCGCAATGGGCGCCGCAGTACCAGTGGCCCTCGACCTCGACGCCCTGGCCGATGATCTGGACGCGGCAGTGCTCGCAGATCGGCGCCATGCGGTGGATGGCGCAGGAGAAACAGTCGAAGACGTGCACCGCGCCCTGCGCGTGCACCTCGAACGTCATGCCGTAGTCGTTTCCGCAGACCTCGCAACGTGCCATGCGCCACAGGGTGGGACCCGGGGCGCCGTCAATGCGAGCGGGCTGGCGGAACCCGGCCCGACAATCACCCGTCTGACGTCCGCCGCGCACCGCTCCGCCCGGCCCTCCCGCGGGCTCGCCGCGGCTACCGGTCGGCCGGGGCCACGTCCCGCAGCAGCTGCCCGAACGCGGCCTCGTCCACGACCGGAGTGCCGAACTGCTTCGCCTTGACCACCTTGGAGGTGCCGGACTCCGGGTCGTTCGTCACGAGCAGGCTGGTCAGCCGCGACAGGCTGGTCGCGATGTGCAGCCCGGCCTCGACCGCCCGGTCCTCCAGGAGCTCACGCTCGACCGAGGTGTCCCCCGAGAACGCCACCCGCATGCCCTGCTTGAGCGGTTCGCCCGGTTCGTACCGGCCCGGGTTGGGGTAGGGGCACGGAGGCCGCTTCTTCGTGGCCCGCCAGCTCGTGGCCCGGTATGCCGACTGGTGCCCGATCCTCCCGCTCTGCGCGAACGGCGCGCTCGCGCCTCCGGCCGCCGCACCGTCGACCCATTCGGTGAGCGGGCGGCACTCCAGCAGCGGCAGCCGGACCCCGCCGTGCGCCGCGGCCCGAAGGCTCGGCCGGAACGCCTCGGCGAGCACACGCGCATCGTCCAGCGCATGGTGCGCGCGCTGCTGGACGACCCCGAAGTGCGCGGCGAGCGACTCCAGCTTGTGGTTGGGCAGCGGCAGCCCGAGCTCCTTGGAGAGCGCGATGGTGCACAGCCGCTGCCGCACGGGGGCGGTGCGCTTCGCGCGCGCGTACTCTCGGGCGATCATCGACCAGTCGAAGACGGCGTTGTGCGCGACGAGCACCCGGCCGTCGAGCCGGCCGGCGAACTCCTCGGCGATGTCCCCGAAGAGGGGCGCCCCCTCCAGTACGTCGCTCGTCAGGCCGTGGATCCAGACGGGCCCCGGATCCCGCTCCGGGTTGACGAGGGTGTACCAGTGGTCCTCGACCTCGCCCCGGGCGTCCAGCCGGTAGACGGCGGCGGAGACTATCCGGTCGTCCCGGGCGAGCCCGGTGGTCTCCACGTCGACGACCGCGTACCCCTTCGGGTACGAGGCCGGCCAGGGTGCGGCGGACGCTGCGGTCGTCGTGTGGTCTTCGAGCATGGTCATTGAGGATAAGGGGCGTGACCGACAGCGCCGTCCCCGGCGTCCGGCCGCCAGGGGCGTGCGCGGCCGGCGGGTGGGCCGTGGCGGGCTCGAACGGGCGCGGCCGCGCGCCGTGTTGTGCGCGGGGCGCGGCCGCCGCGTCGCGGTCACCGGCCCCGCTCCGGGCGGACCGCGCCGTGGCGGGTGCGGCGCCGCCGTCCTGTCACGGCCTCAAGGGCGGTCCACCCGACGGGGATTCCGATTTGTCCCTCTTGATCCTTTCGGTGTCGGGCAGTAGCGAGGCGACCAGGGCCCGCAGCGAGAGCGTGAACAGCCGCTCCGGATCGGCCGGGCGGGCCAGCGCGCGGGCCAGGGCCGGGTCCTGCTCGGTGGCACGGGAACCCCACAGCTCCTCCTCGCCGGGCCGCTGCACCGGTGCGCGCTCGCGGTTGCGCTCCACCAGGACGTGCCCGACCACCTGGAACTGCACCGCGCGGACCACGTCGGCGGCCCGGGCACCGCGCAGGCCCGCCGCGTGCACCTCGTGCACCAGGGCCTCCTGTGCGGGCAGGAACATCTGCTCGGTCAGGCCCCGTTCGTGGACCATCGCGACGAGGTGCGGATGGTCGCGCAGCCGGCTGCGCAGGGCGCGCGCGACGGAGACGATGCGCTGCCCCGGCGTCCGGCCCGTGGGACGGATCTCGCCGAGGTCGGCGACGGTGCGTTCGACGAGGGCGTCCAGAAGGGACTCGCGATTGCCGACGTGCCAGTAGATCGAGGTGACGGCGGTGCCCAGCTCGGCGGCGAGCCCCCGCATCGTCAGCGCCTGCGGGCCGTGCCGCTTGACGAGCCCCGCGGCGGCCCGCAGCACCTCCTCGCGCGTGAGCGACGCCCTCACCATGCTGCCCCCAACTCCGTGTCCCGGCACACCCGGCACCACCCTGCGGTCGCCCGGACGTGACGCGTGCGGCACCCGGACGCGGGCCGCACACCACGCCGACTCCCGTTGGCGCACGGCTATTTACCCTTCATCGCCGTCGGTGTAACTGTGTTACAGGCGCCGCATGACAGACCCCCGGAGCATGACCGACGAAGGGTGGTACGACATGGCACGCGTACGCTACGGAGCGCGCACCGAGGCGGAGATCGCCGCCGCGCGCGCCGCGGGCTCCGCACTCCCCGACATCTGGTCCACCGGCGTCGTCGCCGTGTGGGAGACCGAACCGGACGCGGTGAGCGCCGTCCTCCCGCCGCCCCTCAAACCCGGCGAGCGCCCCCTGGTGCGGGTGAACATCAGCAAGGTCGACCTGCCCGGCTACCCCCTGGGCGCCGGCTCCGTCGCGGTCGCCGCGCGGCACGACGGCGTCGAGGGCTGGTATCCGCTCGTCATGCCGATGACCCACGAGCGCGCCCTCATCGGCGGCCGCGAGGTCTTCGGCGAGCCGAAGAAGCTCGGCGAGGTGACCGTCGAACGGGACGGGCTCGTCGTCCGGGCCGCCCTCGCCCGGCACGGCATCGCCTTCGTCGAGGTGCGCGGCGCGGTCGCCGGCGACCTGCCTCTCCCGGAGCCGGCGCGGAAGACCGACTTCTACTTCAAGTTCCTGCCTGCCGTGGACGGTTCGGGCTTCGACGCCGACCCGGTCCTCGTGCACTGCCTGCGCAACGAGAAGGTGCGCAGGCTGGAGCGGATCACCGGTGACGTCGTCCTGCGCGAGTCCATGTACGACCCGGTGGCCGACCTTCCGGTGCGCACCCTCGTGGAGATCACCATCGGCGAGAAGACCACCGACCAGCGGGGCACGGTCGTCGATCGCGTCAGCGCCGAGGCCCTGCTGCCGTACATCCACCAGAGGTACGACGACCCGCAGCAGATCCTCGACGGTCCCCCGGAAGGGAGCGCCCGATGAGGCTGCGCCCGGGGCAGGTCGCCGTCGTCACCGGCGCCGCGAGCGGAATCGGGCTCGCCATGGCGCGCAGGTTCGCGGCGGACGGCCTCAGGGTCGTCCTCGCCGACGTGGAGGAGAGCGCCCTGGAGAAGGCCGCCGCGGACCTGCGCGCCGGCGGGGCGCAGGTGCATGCGCGCGTGGTCGACGTCGGCGAGCGCGACCAGGTCCTCGCCCTGGCCGACGCCGCCTACGACACCTTCGGCGCCGTCCATGTGCTGTGCAACAACGCGGGTGTCGGCTCAGGCGCCGAGGGCCGCATGTGGGAGCACGACCCGAACGACTGGACGTGGGCCTTCGCGGTCAACGTGTGGGGCGTCTTCCACGGCATCCAGGCCTTCGTACCGCGCATGCTCGCCTCCGGCGAGGAGGGCCACGTCGTCAACACCTCGTCGGGCGACGGCGGGATCGCCCCGCTGCCGACGGCCTCCGTCTACGCGGTCACCAAGGCCGCCGTCGTGACGATGACCGAGTCCCTGTACGCACATCTGAAGGCGGAACACGCGCGGGTCGGCGCCTCCGTCCTCTTCCCCGGCCCCCACATGCTGCGCACGGGCCTGTGGGAGTCGCACCGCAACCGGCCCCGGAAGTACGCCAAGTCACGTCCCCGCAGGACCCCCTACCGCAGCCTCGACCAGTGGGAGGCCGCGATGCGGGAGGCAGGGCAGGAGGTGACGTTCACGCCCGTCGAGGAGGTCGCCGACCTGGTCGCCGAGGGCATTGCGGCGGACCGCTTCTGGCTGCTGCCCGCCTCCGAGCACAGCGACCGGCAGATCCGGGCACGGTCGCAGTCCATGCTCGACCGCGCCGATCCGACGTACCTGGAGCGCTTCGTACTCGACGACTGAGAGGCATCGATGACCGACCAGGCACAGGGGAAGGCCCGTCGGGAGCCTTACCTGATCATCTCCTCCGACTGCCATGCCGGACTGCCCACCGAGGAGTACCGGCCCTATCTGGACCGCAGGTTCCACCGCGCTTTCGACGACTTCCTCGGGCAGCGCGACGCCCGCCGCGAGGAGGCGACACGGCTCGGCATCCGCAACGACGCGTTCGCCGAGAAGTGGTTCCAGGACCACGAGGAGGGGCTGCGCGGCGGCTGGGACCCCGCGCAGCGCCTCAAGGAGCTCGACGGCGACGGGGTCGCGGCGGAGGTCGTCTTCCCGGACGCCGACGCCGTCGACAGCCGCACCGCTGCGCCCTTCGGAGTGGGTCTCGGCCTCTCCGGGGACCAGGACTCCGAGCTCGGCATGGCGGGCGCCCAGGCGCACAACCGCTGGCTCGCCGACTTCGTGTCCGAGCACCCCGAACGCCACTGCGGCGTCGCCCTGCTGCCCGTGACCGGCGAGACCGACCGGGTCGTCGCCGAGATCCACCGCGCGAAGGAGTCCGGCCTCGGGGCCCTGATGATCCCCTCCATGTGGGTCGACAGGGAGCCCTACCACGACCGTCGCTACGACCCGGTGTGGGCCGCAGCGGCGGAGTGCGCCATGCCCGTGCTGACCCACTCCGGAGCGGCTCCGCGCCATGAGTACGGCGACCATCTCGGCATCTACGTCTCCGAGGTGACCTGGTGGCCCGCGCGCCCCCTGTGGTTCCTGCTGTGGTCCGGCGCGTTCGAACGCCACCCCGGGCTGCGGTTCGGGGTCGCCGAGTCCGGCTGCTGGTGGCTGCCCAACCTGCTGTGGTTCATGGACCGGCTCTACCTCGGTGCCCACGGCGGCAAGAAGCTCTCGCCGTTCGCCGAGCTGAAGCGGCCCCCGCACGAGTACCTGGACCGCCAGGTGTTCGTCTGCGCCACCAACACCAAGCGGCGCGAGCTCGCCCAGCGCTACGAGATCGGCGTCGACAACATCCTCTGGGGCAGCGACTTCCCGCACCCCGAGGGCACCTGGCCCGACACCCGCGCCTGGCTGAGGAAGACCTTCCACGACATCCCCGTCGCCGAGACCCGCCGGATGCTCGGCCTGGCCGCCGCACAGGTCTTCGGCTTCGACACCGACCGGCTCGCCCCGCTGGCCCGGCGCATCGGACCGACCCCCGACGAGCTCGGCCAGCCGGACGACCAGGCGGCCGTCGAGGCGTCCTGGGCGCGCTCGCGCGAGGTGGGCCGCCACTGGCTGACCGACCACGAGTTCCCCGTCCTGGGGGTGACCCCGTGAGTGATCGTTACACGGTCGTCTCGGCCGACTGCCATGCCGGCGCCGACCTCCTCGACTACAAGCCCTACCTGGAATCCCGGCACCACGACGCCTTCGACGCCTGGGCGGCCGACTACGTCAACCCCTACGAGGACCTGCTCGCCGACACCGCCGACAGGAACTGGAACTCCGAGCGCCGCCTGGCCGAACTGGAACGGGACGGCATCGTCGCCGAGGTCGTCTTCCCCAACACCATCCCGCCGTTCTTCCCGTCCGCATCGCTGATGGCCCCCGCGCCGACGCGTGAGGATTTCGAGCGGCGCTGGGCCGGACTGCGCGCCCACAACCGCTGGCTCGCCGACTTCTGCGCCGCCGCGCCGGGGCGCAGGGCGGGGGTCGCGCAGATCCTCCTCAACGACGTCGACCAGGCCGTCCAGGAGATCCACTGGGCGGCCGGTGCGGGCCTCAAGGGCGGCATCCTGCTGCCCGGTACGCCCCCGGGTTCGGGCCTGCCCGAGCTGTACTCGGCGGTGTACGACCCGATCTGGGCGGCCTGCGCCGAGCTCGGGCTCCCGGTGAACCATCACGCGGGCTCGGCCTCGCCGCCGCTCGGCGACGAACCGGCCGCGCGGGCCGTGTTCATGGTGGAGACGACCTGGTTCTCGCACCGGGCGCTGTGGCATCTGATCTTCGGCGGCGCCTTCCGCCGGCATCCCGGGCTGAAGCTGGTCCTCACCGAGCAGGGCTCGGGATGGATCCCCGGAGTCCTCGCGATGCTGGACTACTACCACGGGCGGATGGTGGCGGCGGCCACGAAGGCGTCCACCGCGGAGTCCAAGTTCGGCGCGGGACTCGCCGCGGGGATGGGCAAGGGGCCCTCCGAGGCGTGGCGGGACCACTGCTTCGTCGGCGCCAGCTTCATGCGCCCGCACGAGGTGCCACTGCGCGACCGCATCGGCCTCGACAAGATCATGTGGGGCAGCGACTACCCGCACGACGAGGGCACCTACCCGTACAGCCGCGAAGGTCTGCGTATCGCCTACGCGGGCCTGCCCCGTGACGAGATCGCCGCGATGGCCGGCGGCAACGCCGCGCGCGTGTACGGCTTCGACCTCTCCTATCTGGACGGGATCGCGGCCAAGGTGGGCCCCACCGTCGAGGAACTGACGCGGCCGCTGGGGGAGCCCCCGGCAGACGCCACGAGTCCGGTCTTCGCGCGGGGCGGGTCCGTGCGCGTGTGGTGAGGGCACCGCCGCGCGCGGGCCGCCCCGGGCGACGGCCGGGGCACGGCGACCCGGCCGTCGCCGGTGTCCCCGACGGCGCGGCGCGCCCTTGCGGAGGCGTACGGCACGGATGGGATCCTCCCGGGGTGAGCGAACCGGCATCTTCGAACGTTCCGGAGCACGGCGAGGCCCACCACGGCGCGCTCGGCGAACGGCTCAACTGGCTGCGCGCCGCCGTCCTCGGCGCGAACGACGGCGTCGTCTCGACCGCGGGCCTCGTGGTGGGTGTCGCGGGGGCCACCCAGGACCGCGGCGCGCTGCTCACGGCGGGGCTCGCCGGGCTGCTCGCCGGCTCCCTGTCGATGGCGGCCGGCGAATACGTCTCCGTGTCGACGCAACGCGACTCCGAGAAGGCCGCGATCGCCATGGAGAAGCGGGAGCTGCGCGAACAGCCGGAGGCCGAACTGGAGGAGCTCACCGAGCTGCTGGAGGAGCGCGGCCTCACACGTGCCGTGGCGCGCGAGGCCGCCGAACAGCTCACGGAGCGGGACGCGCTGCGCGCCCACGCCAGGGTGGAACTCGGCATCGACCCCGACGCGCTGACCAACCCCTGGCACGCCGCCTGGGCGAGCTTCCTGTCGTTCACGGCCGGCGCCCTGCTTCCCCTCCTGGCGATCGTGCTGCCTCCCGCACCCTGGCGCGTTCCGGTCACCGTCGTCTCGGTCCTCGCCGCCCTCGCCCTCACGGGCTGGTCGAGCGCCCGCCTCGGCGCCGCGGCGCTCCGGCCCGCGATACTGCGCAACATGAGCGGCGGCGCGGTGGCGATGGGCGTCACCTATGCGGCGGGGACACTCCTGGGGGTGGCGGGGGTGTGACCCGGGGCGCCGCCGGGGACGTGAGCGGGGGAGCGGCGTACGGCGCGGGCGCCGTACCCGCCGCGTTGGCGGAGATGGCCAAGAACCGCCCCCATACCGCTGGTAATACTTGTCGGTAACACCATCTAGTCGAGCCGGGCCGGCCACCTCTACGGTGCACGCATGCCGAACCTGCCCGATGTCGTGCTGTGGTCCATACCTGCCTTCGTGCTGCTCACCGTCCTGGAGATCGTGAGCTACCGCCTGCATCCCGACGACGACGCCGAGGGCTACGAGGTCAAGGACACGGCGACCAGCATCTCCATGGGCCTGGGCAGCCTGGTCTTCGACGCCCTGTGGAAGATCCCGGTCGTCATGATCTACTCGGCGGTCTACGCGCTGACCCCGCTGCGGGTGCCCCTCCTGTGGTGGACGGTCCCGCTGATCCTGCTCGCGCAGGACTTCTTCTACTACTGGCAGCACCGCGGGCACCACGTCATCCGCATCCTGTGGGCGTGCCACGTGGTGCACCACTCCAGCCGCAGGTTCAACCTCAGCACGGCACTGCGGCAGCCCTGGACCTCGCTGACGTCCTGGCCGTTCTACCTGCCCATGATCGCCCTGGGAGTGCACCCCGCGGCGGTCGCGTTCTGCTCGTCGGTGAGCCTCGTCTACCAGTTCTGGATCCACACCGAACGCGTCGACAAGCTGCCCCGCCCCGTCGAGTCCGTCTTCAACACCCCGTCGCACCACCGTGTCCACCACGCCTCCCAGGGCGGCTACCTGGACCGCAACTTCGGCGGCATCCTCATCGTCTGGGACCGTCTCTTCGGCTCCTTCGTGCCGGAGACGGAGCGCCCCGTGTACGGACTCACCAAGAACATCGCGACCCACAACCCGCTGCGTGTCGCCACGCACGAGTACGCCGCCATCGCCAAGGACGTCAGGAGCGCCTCGAGTTGGCGCGAGCGGGCCGGGCGCGTCCTGAAGGGCCCGGGATGGCAGCCCGAGCCACCGGCGGAAGGCCCGGCGCCGCACACGGCGGCCGAGGCCCAGGCCGCGCCGGCTGCGGGGAGCGCGGCATGACCGGGCCCTCCACCGCGGACCGCACCCGCGCGGTGCCGCTCGCACAGGTGCTCCTGTGCGCCTTCGCCGTCGTCTCCGCCGCCGACCTCGTCGCGCTGCTCGTCGGCTCCGGCACCGGGCACACCGTGGCCAAGCCGCTGCTCATGCCCCTGCTCGCCGGGTACGTCGCGGTGCGCGGCGGGCCGCGCCTGCTGATCGCGGCGCTGCTGTTCGGCTGGGGCGGCGACGTGCTGCTGCTTTCCCACGCCGACCCGGCGTTCCTCGCGGGCATGGGCTCGTTCGCCGTCGGGCACGTCTGCTACCTCGTCCTGTTCAAGAGCCGCGAGCCGGTCACCGGACCGCTCCTCAGGAGCCCGGGCGCGGGCCTCACCCGGGCGCAGGCACTCGTGCTGCCCTACGGAGCCGCGCTCGTCGGAAGCGTCGCGCTGCTCTGGCCCGATCTGCCCGCCGGCCTGCGCATACCCGTCGCCGGGTACAGCCTGCTGCTCACGGCGATGGCGTACGGGTCCACCCGGCTCGGTCTCGTCGCGGGCGCGGGCGGCGCGCTGTTCCTGCTCTCGGACTCGCTCATCGCGACCGGCGTCGCCCACTGGCCCCAGCTGCCGCGACCCGACTTCTGGATCATGCTTACCTATCTGGCGGCCCAGTACCTGCTCGCCCGGGGCGCGCTCGGGACCCTCGGCGCGCGGGGCCGGACGGAGCGGGCGTACGGTTGACGGGCGCGACCGGCCACCCGCCGCGCCGCGCCCGTCGGGCCCCGACCGGGCTCCGCCCCTGACCAGCCGAGTGAAGGACCGCCCCACCATGCGCGCGACCACCATCCACGCCCCCTTCGACATGCGCGTGGAGGACGTGCCCGAACCCGTGGTGCAGTTGCCCACCGACGCGGTCGTGCGGGTGCTGCGCGCCTGCATCTGCGGCAGCGACCTGTGGGCCTACCGCGGCGAGGCCGAGCGGCAGCCAGGACAGCGCATCGGACACGAGTTCCTGGGCATCGTCGAGGAGACCGGCGCGGAGGTCACCCGTGTGCGGCGCGGCGACCTGGTCGTCGCGCCCTTCATGTGGTCGGACGGCGTGTGCGACTACTGCCGCGAAGGGCTGACCACGTCCTGCGAGCACGGTGGCTTCTGGGGTTCCGTCGGCTACGACGGCGGTCAGGGCGAGGCCGTCCGCGTGCCCTACGCCGACGGCACCCTCGTCCAGCTGCCGGCCGACGCGGTCTCCGACGACCGTCTGCTGTCCGCGCTGCTGACCCTCTCGGACGTCATGGGCACCGGCCACCACGCGGCCCTCGGTGCCGGTGCCCGGCCGGGTACGACGGTCGCCGTCGTCGGGGACGGCGCGGTGGGCCTGTGCGCCGTGCTCGCCGCGAAGCGCCTCGGCGCCGAGCGCATCATCGCCCTGGGCCGCCACCAGGTGCGTACCGACATCGCGCGCCGGTTCGGCGCGACCGACGTGGTCGCCGAGCGCGGCGAGGCCGCCGTGGAAGCGGTCCGCGAGCTCACCCGGGGCCAGGGCGCCCACGCCGTCGTCGAGGCCGTCGGCACCGAGCAGTCGATGCGCACCGCGGTGAACATCGCCCGCGACGGCGGCGCCATCGGCTTCGTCGGCGTCCCGCACGGCAGCGGCACCGGACTGGACCTCGGTGTCCTGTTCGACCGGAACATCGCGCTGCGCGGCGGTGTCGCGCCCGTCCGCGCCTACATCCCCGAGCTGCTGCCGGACGTCCTCGACGGCGCCATCGACCCGTCGCCGGTCTTCGACCTGACCGTCGACCTGGAAGGCGTGCCGGACGGCTACAAGGCGATGGACGAGCGCACCGCCCTGAAGGTGCTCGTCACGGCCTGACCGGCCCGGGGTGCCCGGCCGGCGAGCGGAGCCGACGGCCGGCCGGGCACCGCCGGACGACCGGACGGGTTCCGGCCGGGCCTTCCCGCCGATGGCCGGGCGCCGGTCTCAGGGGCGCTCCCAGACGGCCGCGTCCGAACCCCAACGCCCCGGCGGGCGCGTCCAGTCGAGCGGACCGCCGTCGAAGGCGACGGGCGGCAGCGCATGCCGCAGCGTCCCGATGGGGCTGTCGGTCACCGCGAGCCAGGGGGAGCAGTCCTGCGGGGCGTACGCCGCCCCGCGCACCCTCGCGGCCGCACCTCCCCCGTCCCCGGAGGCCGCCGCGCCCCCGGCCGGCGTGGCGGTTGCGCGGCGTGGGGTGTTCGCGGGCTGCACGGCATCCGTGTCGTCGGCCAGGCCGCTCGTCAGCCATCGCGCGGTCCGCGCGAGCGCCAGCCGTACGACGCGCGTGCCGCCCTCGTCCAGCTGGTCGGTCACCGCGCGCAGCACGGCCGCCGCCGTCAGATACCCGGTGCCGTGGTCCAGGGCCTGCGCGGGCAGTGCCCCGGGCGCCTCGGCGGACCCTTCCGTCGCGGCGATCCCGGTGGCGACCTGGACGAGGCTGTCGAAGCCGCGCCGCCCGGCCCACGGCCCGTCGAACCCCCACGCGGACAGCTGCCCGACGACGATCCCGGGCCGGCGCTCCGCCAGGGCGTCGGGGGAGAGCCCGAAGCGGTCGAGCGCCCCCGGCCGGTAGCCGCTCACCACCACGTCGGCCTGCGCCAGCAGTTCTTCGAACGACCGCCGCCCCGCGCGCGTGGCGAGGTCGAGCACGGCCGACCGCTTCCCGAAACCGGTGTCCGCGTGCTGGTCGTCGAGTTCGGGCAGCTCCGGAGAGTCGACGCGCAGGACGTCGGCGCCCAGCAGGGCGAGCGTGCGGGTGGCGACGGGGCCCGCGATGACCCGGGTGAGGTCGAGGACGCGCAGCCCGGCGGCCGGCAGCAGCGGACCCCCGGACGGAGCCGGCAGCCGGCGTGGCGCCGCACCGGCCGGGGAGCTCCGCACGACCAGCGGTGCGGCGGCGACCGCCCGGGCCTGCTCGTGCCGCGCCCACTCCTCGGGCGAGCGCAGGGCCACGGCCAGACCGCCGGCCGCGTACACCGTCTCCTCGATGTCCCGGGAGGGCCGCTCGGCGAGCATCGCCGCCACCCGGTCCACGTCGGCCTCCGCCTCGCCGAGGCCCAGGGCCGCCGCCAGGCGCGCGCGGTGGTGCGGATAGTTCGCGTGCGTGCGGACCCAGCCGTCGGCCGTGCGCCAGAACCGCGACAGCGGTGCGAAGTTGACCGGTGCGCGGCCGTCGACCAGCAGATGCCGTTCACTGATGAATGCGGTGGCCACGGCGCCGTCGTCGACGCGCACCGGCGGCACCGGCCGCCCCGTACGCCGGGCGGCGAGCTCGGCGGCGGCCAGGGCGCACACCCCGACGCAGGCGCGCGCCAGTTCGAGCACCGGGAGACGTGCCGGAAGGGCACCGTCCCGTACGACCGTCGAGACGCCGGAGACCAGGGCGGGGTCACCGCCGAGTGCGGCCCAGGCGGAACGGGTGCCCCTCGAGGAATCATGAGTCATGCAGGCAGTGTGCGGGGTTGCGGGGGGCGCCGGACCGGTGCCCCCCGCAACCCCGCTGCCGCGTGGTTACTTCGTCACGGCGTTCAGCGCGTCGGCGATGCCGGCGCCGTAGAAGCCGGTCCGGTGCTTGCCGCTCTCGCACACCGCGTCGGCCTTGCCGTCGCCGTCGATGTCGTACGGGTCGGTGCAGGGCGTGGCGTCGGCGCCCTTGTAGAGCAGCGCCTTCACCTGGGCCGCCGAGGCGTGCGGATGCGTCGACTTGATGAGCGCGGCGACGCCCGCGACATGCGGGGAGGCCATCGACGTACCGGCCATGTAGCCCCACTTGTCACCGGGCAGCGGACCCAGGATCAGACCACTGGTGGCGGGCGGCGCGGGCCGCTGGTAGGCGGTCGAGTCGCCGCCGGGGGCCGCGATGTCGATCGTGCCCAGGCCGTAGTTGGAGAACGACGACTTGATGCCCTTGGCGCCGGTCGCCGCGGTGGTCACGACACCGGGCAATTGGGTCGGGATGTCCAGGCACTTGGACGGGTCGACGACACGGTCCCAGGGTGTCCCGTCGTCGGGGCTCGACGGGTCGGTGATCGAGTCGGAGGCGAGGTCGTAGTTCTCGTTGCCCGCCGCCGCGACGTTGACCGTGCCCTTCTTCTCGGCGTACCGCGCGGCCCGGGACACGGCCTGGACGAGCGCCTTCTGGTCCGGGTCGTCGGTGCAGTTGAAGTACCACGGGTCGGTGTAATAGCTGTTGTTGGTCACGTCGACGCCGTGGTCGGCGGCCCATACGAAGCCGCAGACGACGGCCTCCGTGTAGAAGAAGCCGTCCGGGTTGCCGACCTTTATGCCGGAGACCTTCACGCCCGGCGCGACACCGGTGATGCCGACGCCGTTCTTCGCGCCGGCGATCTCACCCGCGACATGCGTGCCGTGCGGGCTCTCCGACGCGCTGGGCCGCCAGGCGCCGTCCGTGGTGTCGGGCTTGCCCGACACACAGTTCACCGACGCCCCGCGGTCGAAGTTCGGTGCGATGTCGGGGTGGGTGTCGTCGACACCGGTGTCGATGACACCCACGGTCACGTTCCGGCTGCCGAGCGTCTTCTCATGGGCCTTGTCCGCCTTGATCGCGGGCAGATCCCACTGGAGCGGCTCCAGCGGGTCCTGGCCCGCCGTGGTCGTCGCTGCCGCCGCCTTCGCCTGGGCGTCGGTGAGCACCTTCGGGGCGCCCAGGTCGGTGGTGGACTGCGCCGGCAGCGGGGCGGTGCGGGTGGCGCCGGCGGACTGGACGCCGTGCGCCGTGCGTATGACCTTGGCGAAATCGGGGTTCGACGAGTGGACGACGACGACGCCGATCCGGTCGTACGACACGACGACGGTGCCGCCCGCAGCGGTGATCGCATTCTTCACGGAGCGGGACGCCCCGTGTCCCGGGCGGACGTTGACCACGTAGCTCAACCCGGTCGCGTCCGCCGCCGACCGCCCCTGGGCGGCGGGGGCCTGCGGGGTGTCCGCGGCCGACGCCGTGGTGTTCGGCAGGAAGGCGAGCGCCGATGCGACGGCGAGGCCGACCGGCAGGGCGAGCGTACGGCGGGAGCGCGCGAGAGGCGCCGTCATGAGGTCTCCGTTTCGTTCGAGAACGGTGTGCCGGCGACGCGCGCGGGGGCGCGCGTCGGCGCGGGGGGGGGGTTCGGGTGCCGCCCCGGCGCAGTGCCTGATAAAGGCCGTGTGGGGGGGGACGATAACGG
>NZ_JBSFDP010000016.1:0-36015 GCF_053593975.1 Streptomyces sp. NPDC002004 | reverse complement strand
CCCCACCGGCGCTGGGAATTTTTTCCTCCCCCCGCCCCTAGGGGGGGTCGGGGCTGCCCTCCGGGCGCGCGTCCGCCGGCCCCTCCCCGCCCCCCCCCCCGGGCGGGGGGGCCCCGCCCCCCCCCGCGGGGAGGGGAAGCGGGTGCCGCCCGGGCTCAGTGCCTCTTCACGGCCTTGAGGGCGTCGACGATCCCGTACCCGTAGAAGCCGTTGACGTGGGTGCCGCCCGCACAGGTGGCGTCCACGACGCCGTCGCCGTCCCCGTCGTAGGGCGCGCTCGGGCAGCCCGGGTTGTCCGCCTGCTCCTTCAGCAGCGCCTGGAGCTGGGCGGGCGTGGCGTGCGGATGCGTGGACTTCAGCAGCGCCGCAACACCCGCGACGTGCGGCGACGCCATCGAGGTGCCCTGGAGGAAGCCGTACTGGCCGCCCGGCATGGTGGACAGGATCCGGCCGTTCTGCGACGGCGTGTCGGGGATCTGGTACTTGTCGCCGCCGGGTCCGGCGACGTCGACGACGCCCTGGCCGTAGCTGGAGTAGTACGACTTGGCGCCCTTCACCCCGGTGGCGCTGACCGTCACCACGCCCGGCAGCTGGGTGGGCACGTCGAAGCACGTGTGGGGATCGACCGTGCGGGTCGACGCGGTCGAGTCGTCCGGGCTGGAGTCGTCGACCAGCGCGTCGGAGTCCAGGTCGTCGTTGGAGTTGCCAGCCGACGCGACATTGAGGGTGCCCTTGCGCTGCGCGTACAGCTGCGCCCGGTTGACGGCGTCCACGATGGCCCGCTGGTCGGGGTCGTCCATGCAGTTGTACAGCCACGGGTCGACGTAGTAGCTGTTGTTGGTGACGTCGATGCCGTGGTCCGCGGCGAAGACGAAGGCGCACACGACGCTCTCCGGGTAGAAGAGCTCGCTGACCGGGTCGGCCACCTTGATGGCCGCGACCTTCACGCCGGGCGCCACGCCCGCGACGCCGATGCCGTTGCGGGCCGCGGCGATCTCGCCGGCCACGTGCGTGCCGTGGTAGTGGTCCGGATTCGCCGGCCGCCAGGCTCCGGGGGAGGTGTCCGGCTTGCCGCCGACACAGTTCGCGGACTGCGACGCGGAGAAGTTGGGGGCGATGTCCGGGTGGGTGTCGTCCACACCGGTGTCGATGACACCGACCGTAACGTTTCTGCTGCCCGGGTCGATCCGGGCGGCCTGGTCGGCCCCGATCGCGCGCAGATCCCACTGGTCGGCCTCGAGGGGCTCGGTCCCGGGGGCCGCGTCACGGGCGACGGCCGCGGCCTGAGCCTTCGACAGATACTGGGCGGCGCCCTCGTCGGTGGTGCCCGTCGCGGTCAGCGGAGCGGTCCGGGTGGCGCCGGCGGAGTCCACTCCGCGCACCGCACGCATCCGTGCGGCGAAGTCGGGGGCGGAGGAGTGGGCGACGATCACGCCGATCTTCTCGTACGTGACGACGACCGTCCCGCCCGCCTGCTCGACGGCCCGCTGCACCGACGCGACCGTCCTGCGGTCGGTCCGGGTGTTCACCACGTAGGTGAGTGCCGTGCCCTCCGCGGGCGAGGCGGCGGCAGCGTCCGCGGCGGCCGGCGCGACGAGCGGTGCCGCGGAGGCCGCGCCCGGCACGAAGCCCAGTGTCGCCGTGAGCGCGAGACCGAGCGGCAGGGCCAGTGCGAGCCTGCGTCTGGAGCGCAGATGAACCATGGGATCTCCACATCATCCGAATACGGGACTGCCCGAACACGAGTGGTGCTCGGGCAGGTGCATGACGGGTAGCTCAGGGTGAAGCTATCCCGCGTACTCGCTGGCCAGCAATCAGTTCGCGGAAGAATCCAGGGCCGTTGGAGCGAGCCGCGCGTGTCCACGTGACGTGGAACGGCCGACATGAGCACGATCGAGCCCCCTGTCGGATCACGCGCCGTGGCCCTACCATCGCCAACCGGTCCCTGTGATCCACGTCACTGATCCCCGTTGGTCGCAGCGAGGCCGACGCACCATGCCCGTACCGTCCCCCACCCCCTCCGTCACCCTCAGCACGAGGAGACTCCGTGGCCACCGACGTACCACCACCGAAGGACGGAACCGACCAGAGGACCGCACCGCCCGGCGCGGACGCGTTCATCGCGATGCAGGAGAGCCCCGAGTTCGGCGAACTCCGCCACGCTCACCGCTCCTTCGCCTTCCCCCTCACCATCGCCTTCATCGCCTGGTATCTGCTGTACGTGCTGCTGTCGAACTACGCCGGCGACTTCATGGGCACCAAGCTCTTCGGCAACGTCAACGTCGCCCTCGTGCTCGGCCTCGCCCAGTTCCTCACCACGTTCCTCATCGCCTGGTGGTACTCCCGCCACGCCGCGACCAGGCTCGACCCCAAGGCCGCGGCCATCAAGTCCCGGATGGAGGAGGGCGCATGAGCCCCGCAGTCACCCACGTCCAGGGCCTCCCGCTCGCCGCGGGCGAGGCGAGCCAGCACCGGCCGCTGATCATCTCGCTGTTCGCGGTCTTCGTCCTGGCCACCCTCGTCATCACCGTCTGGGCCGGCCGCCAGACCAAGGACGCCGCCGACTTCTACGCCGGCGGACGGCAGTTCAGCGGCTTCCAGAACGGGCTCGCCGTCTCCGGCGACTACATGTCCGCCGCATCGTTCCTCGGCATCGCCGGTGCCATCGCCCTCTTCGGCTACGACGGCTTCCTCTACTCCATCGGCTTCCTGGTCGCCTGGCTCGTCGCCCTGCTGCTGGTCGCCGAACCGCTGCGCAACTCCGGCCGCTACACCATGGGTGACGTCCTCGCCTACCGGATGCGCCAGCGCCCGGTGCGCACCGCCGCCGGCGCCTCCACCATCGTCGTCTCGATCTTCTACCTGCTGGCCCAGATGGCGGGCGCCGGGGTCCTGGTCTCCCTGCTGCTCGGCATCACCAGCGACGGCGGAAAGATCGGCATCGTCGCGCTGGTCGGCGTCCTGATGATCGTGTACGTCACCATCGGCGGTATGAAGGGCACCACCTGGGTCCAGATGGTCAAGGCCGTTCTGCTCATCGGCGGCACCCTGCTCATCACCTTCCTGGTGCTGCTGAAGTTCCACTTCAACATCTCCGACCTGCTCGGCAAGGCGGCCGACAACAGCGGCAAGGGCGCGGCCTTCCTGGAGCCCGGCCTCAAGTACGGGGCCACGCCGACCTCCAAGCTGGACTTCCTCTCGCTAGGCATCGCGCTCGTCCTGGGCACGGCGGGCCTGCCGCACATCCTCATCCGCTTCTACACGGTCCCCACCGCGAAGGCCGCGCGGAAGTCCGTGAACTGGGCGATCGGCATCATCGGCGCCTTCTATCTGATGACCATCGCGCTGGGCTTCGGCGCCGCCGCCCTCATCAAGCCCGAGGAGATCATCGCCTCCAACAAGGCGGGCAACACGGCGGCACCCCTGCTCGCCCTGCACATCGGCGGCATCGACTCGGACTGGGGCGCCATCCTGCTGGCGACGATCTCCGCGGTCGCCTTCGCCACCATCCTCGCGGTGGTCGCGGGTCTCACGCTCGCCTCGTCCTCGTCGTTCGCGCACGACATCTACGCCAACGTCATCAGGAAGGGGAACGCGAGCGAGAAGGACGAGGTGCGCGCCGCCCGCTGGGCCACCGTCGCCATCGGCATCGTCTCCATCGGCCTCGGCGCGCTCGCCCGTGACCTCAACGTCGCCGGCCTCGTCGCGCTCGCCTTCGCGGTCGCCGCCTCCGCCAACCTGCCGACGATCCTCTACAGCCTCTTCTGGAAGAGGTTCACCACGCAGGGAGCCCTGTGGTCGATCTACGGCGGCCTGGTCACGGCCGTCGTGCTGGTGCTGTTCTCGCCGGTCGTCTCCGGGAAGCCCACGTCGATGTTCCCCGGCGTCGACTTCCACTGGTTCGCGCTGGAGAACCCCGGCATCATCTCGATCCCGGTGGGCTTCCTGCTCGGCTGGCTCGGCACGGTCCTGTCCAGGGAGACCGCCGACGCGGGGAAGTACGCCGAACTGGAGGTGCGGTCCCTCACGGGCACCGGGGCCCACTGATTCACGGGCGCGTCATCGTCGTGACATCCAGGCGTCGTGCGGCCGTGCATCGTAGAGATCTACCAGGCGGTCGCGCGGCGCCTCGTGGGATCGGGCCCCTGTCGATGTCGGTCCGGTCACGTAGGCTCGCAGGTAGCAGATCGAATTCGGACAGGATCCGGACGGCACACCGGGATCCGGGACGGGGAGGGGGCCAACAACGTGCTCATCGACACCTTCGGCCGCGTGGCCACCGACCTGCGCGTTTCGCTGACGGACCGCTGCAATCTGCGGTGTACGTACTGCATGCCCGAGGAGGGCCTGCAGTGGCTCGCCAAGCCCGATCTGCTCACGGACGACGAAATAGTCCGCCTCATCGACATAGCCGTCACCCGCCTCGGCATCACCGAAGTCCGCTTCACGGGCGGCGAGCCGCTGCTGCGTCCCGGCCTGGTGGGCATCGTCGAGCGCGTCGCCGCGCTGGCCCCGCGCCCCCAGATGTCCCTGACGACGAACGGCATCGGGCTCAAGCGCACTGCGGAGGCGCTCAGGGCCGCCGGCCTGGACCGGGTCAACGTCTCGCTGGACACCCTCCGCCCCGAGGTCTTCAAGACCCTCACCCGCCGCGACCGCCACCACGACGTGCTGGCCGGCCTGGAGGCCGCGCAGGCCGCCGGCCTCGCGCCGGTCAAGATCAACGCGGTGCTGATGCCGGGGCTGAACGACGACGAGGCCCCCGACCTGCTGGCCTGGGCCGTCGCGCACGACTACGAGATGCGGTTCATCGAGCAGATGCCCCTCGACGCCCAGCACGGCTGGAAGCGCGAAGGCATGATCACCGCGGGCGATATCCTGGCCTCGTTGCGGACGCGGTTCGAGCTCACCCCGGAGAACTCCGACGAGCGTGGCTCCGCACCCGCCGAGCGCTGGATCGTCGACGGCGGTCCGCAGCGCGTCGGCGTCATCGCCTCCGTCACCCGCCCGTTCTGCGCGGCCTGCGACCGCACCCGCCTCACCGCCGACGGCCAGGTCCGCACATGCCTGTTCGCCACCGAGGAGACGGATCTGCGCACGGCACTGCGGTCGGACGCGCCGGACGAGGAGATAGCCCGTATCTGGAAGCTGGCGATGTGGGGCAAGAAGGCGGGCTCCGGCCTGGACCACCCCGAGTCCTTCCACCAGCCCGACCGCCCGATGTCGGCGATCGGCGGCTGACGCCCGCCGGACGACCGCGGGGCATCGGCACCGAGCGGAGCCATGCCCGGCGATCGGCGGGCGACGCCGCCCGGAGGACCGCCGGGCATCCGCACCGGACGGTCCGCGCCGGGCGATCGGCGGACGACGGCTACTCCGTGCCCTCGCGGGACTCCCATTCCTCCAGCGCCACGACGTCCTTCAGAAAGCCCCGCACGCCGAGGAACTGCGACAGATGCTCACGGTGCTCCTCGCACGCCAGCCATGTCTTGCGGCGCTCCGGAGTGTGCAGCTTCGGATTGTTCCAGGCGAGAACCCATACCGCGTCGGCGCGGCAGCCCTTCGCGGAGCACATGACGGAGTCGGGAGCAGGAGCGGAGAAGTTCACGCTCTCAGCCTAAGGAAAAGGCGACGCCGAGCAGCCACGGGGGGAGCTGCCCGGCGTCGGTCCGTCGCTCCGACGGGGGATGCGGAGCGCGTACGCAGTATGTCACGGAGGAGTGGTCGCCCGGCACCGGAACAACATGATTGATCTGAGGTTTTCTTGAGCTTTGCGGAAACGCCGTGGTCAGGCCGGGTCCCGGGGTGTACCACCGGGCTCCTCGCTCCGGGTACCGGAAACGTCCTCCGGGGCCGAATCCGCCGTAGAGCCCGATGACGGGGCCGGGAGCATCGGCCGCGACGGCCCGGGGACGAAGGCCGACGGCAGCGAGGGGGCGTTCTCCCGGCCGGCGTTCGCGATCACCACGGCGATATAGGGCAGGACCGCGCCGAGCACCAGGGCCACCAGCGACACATACCGCTCGACATTCCAGAGCACCGCCGCGAGGACCACCGCCACGGTACGGACGGACATCGAGATGACGTAACGGCGCTGCCTGCCGCGCACGTCCTCCTGGAGGCCCTGCCGTGCTCCCGTGATCCGGAAGACCTCGGTGCTGCTCCGCTTCCGCATCACGCTCCACCACCACCTGCTCCGTCGGACCTCCCCTGGTCCGAGCTGTTTCCACGGTACGCCGCACCCCCTGTGCCCACGAGACCGGGGGACGGCTCGCCGGGAGCGTGTCCGGTGCACAGGTCCTCGTACGGACCGCCCGACATGCGCCGTACGGACGACGGCCCGAGACTGGGGTCACCGCTCACGCCGCACCGGTCGGGTCGGCCGTGGGCGAGCCGCACGAGGAGGCAGTGATGGGCTGGTTGTGGGCGATCATCGTCGGGTTCGTGCTGGGGCTGATCGCCAAAGCGGTGCTCCCCGGCAAGCAGCACAGTCCGCTGTGGCTCACCACGATCTTCGGCATCCTCGGCGCCGTCGTCGGCAATGCGCTGGCCGGCGCCTTCGGGATCGCCGAGACGAGGGGAATCGACTGGGGCAGGCACGCCCTCCAGCTGATCGCGGCGATCGTGATCGTCGCGATCGGCGACATGGCCTATGTGGCGCTGCGCGGCAACAAGGTGAAACAGAAGGCCTGACGTCACGAGGGCGGCCCCGCGTTCGGCGCGGAGCCGCCCTTTCGCTGTGCTCGCCGACGGCTCAGCCGCCGGCGACCTCGACCGCGGCCAGGTTCTTCTTGCCGCGGCGCAGCACCAGCCAACGCCCGTGCAGCAGGTCCTCCTTGGCGGGGACCGCGTCCTCGGCGGCGACCTTGACGTTGTTCACGTACGCGCCGCCCTCCTTGACCGTGCGGCGGGCGGCGGACTTGCTGGCCACCAGCCCGACCTCGGCGAGGAGGTCGACGACGGGGCCCAGCTCGGTCACGCGGGCGTGCGGGACCTCCGCGAGGGCCGCGGCCAGCGTGGCCTCGTCGAGGTCCGCCAGCTCGCCCTGGCCGAACAGGGCCCGGGAAGCGGAGACGACGGCGGTCGTCTGCCCGGCGCCGTGCACCAGCGTCGTCAGCTCCTCGGCCAGCGCCCGCTGCGCGGCCCGCGCCTGGGGACGCTCCTCGGTCTGCCGCTCCAGCTCCTCGATCTCCTCGCGGGACTTGAAGCTGAAGATCCGCAGGAACTTCGGGATGTCCCGGTCGTCCGCGTTCAGCCAGAACTGGTAGAAGGCGTACGGCGTGGTCATCTCAGGGTCGAGCCAGACCGTGCCGGACTCCGTCTTGCCGAACTTGGTGCCGTCCGCCTTGGTGATCAGCGGGGTGCCCAGGGCGTGCACCACGGCGTGCGGCTCGGTCCGGTGGATCAGGTCGGCGCCCGAGGTGAGGTTGCCCCACTGGTCGCTGCCGCCGGTCTGCAGGGTGCAGCCGTAGCGCCGGTACAGCTCCAGGAAGTCCATGCCCTGGAGGATCTGGTAGCTGAACTCGGTGTAGCTGATGCCCGCGTCGGAGTTGAGCCGCCGCGAGACGGCCTCCTTCGCGATCATCTTGTTGACGCGGAAGTGCTTGCCCATGTCGCGCAGGAACTCGATGGCCGACATGCCCTGGGTCCAGTCCAGGTTGTTGACCATGATCGCCGCGTTCGGACCGTCGAAGTCCAGCAGCGGCTCGATCTGCGCCCGCAGCCGCTCCACCCACTGGGCGACGGTCCCGGGGTCGTTCAGGGTCCGCTCGGAGGTCGGCTTCGGGTCACCGATCAGACCGGTGGCGCCCCCGACCAGGCCCAGCGGCCGGTTCCCCGCCTGCTGGATCCGGCGCATCGTGAGGATCTGCACGAGGTTGCCCAGGTGCAGGCTGGGCGCGGTCGGGTCGAAGCCGCAATAGAACGTGACGGGGCCGTCCGCGAACGCCTTGCGCAGTGCGTCCTCATCGGTGGAGAGGGCGATCAGCCCGCGCCACTTCAGCTCGTCGACGATGTCCGTCACGGTCGTGTGTCTCCTTGAGCGATGAAAAGAGTGTCGCTGTCAGTCTATGGGGGCGCCGGCCCCGGCTCAGACGCCCTGGCTGACCGAGCTCATGTTGAAGTCCGGGATGCGCAGCGCGGGCATCGCGGCCCTGGTGAAGTAGTCGCCCCACTCGCGTGGCAGCGTCTTCTCGGTCCGTCCTGCCTCGGTGGCCCGGCCCAGCAGGCCGACCGGGGACTCGTTGAACCGGAAGTTGTTCACCTCGCCGACCACCTCGCCGTTCTCGACCAGGTAGACGCCGTCCCGGGTGAGCCCGGTCAGCAGCAGCGTCGCCGGGTCCACCTCGCGGATGTACCAGAGGCAGGTGAGCAGCAGCCCGCGCCCGGTCGAGGCGACCATCTCGTCGAGCGGGACGTCGGCGCCGCCCTCCAGGATCAGGTTGTCGATCGCCGGGGCCACCGGAAGCCCGGTCAGGCCCGCGCTGTGCCGCGTGGTGGGCAGATGCGCTAGCTCGCCGTCGCGGATCCAGTCGGTCGCCGACAGCGGCAGACCGTTGTCGAACACCGACGCGTCGTCGCCCGACGCGTGCGCGAGCACGAAGGGGGCCGACTCCAGACCCGGCTCGTCCGGGTCGCTGCGCAGGGTCAGCGGCAGTTCGGCCAGCTTCTCGCCGACGCGGGTCCCGCCGCCCGGCTTGGAGAACACGGTCCGGCCCTCGGCCGCGTCCCGGGCCGCCGACGACCACATCTGGTAGATCAGCAGGTCGGCCACGGCGGTCGGCGGCAGCAGCGTCTCGTAGCGGCCCGCGGGCAGTTCGATCCGCCGCTCGGCCCAGGCCAGCCGCTGCGCGAGCTCCGCGTCCAGCGCCGCCGGGTCCACGTCCTTGAAGTCGCGCGTCGGACGCCCCGCCCATGCCGAGCGGGTCCGGTCCGGTGACTTCGCGTTGAGCTCCAGCGTCCCGTTCGGCTGGTCGTGCCGCAGCCGCAGCCCCGTCGACGTACCGAGGTAGCTGGTGACCATCTCGTGGTTGGCGAACCCGTACAGCTCGCGGCCGCCCGTGCGGGCCCGCGCGAAGGCCTCGCCGAGCGCCGGCGCGAAGTCCGCGAAGACCGCCGACGACGTCTCGGCCGGCGCGTCCGTGAAGTCCGGCGACGCCGGGACGCCCTCGACCAGCGGCTGCGCGTCCTCGGCGGGCCCCGCGCCGCGCGCGGCGGCCTCCGCGGCCCGCACCAGCGGTTCCAGCTCGTCCACGGTGACCGCCGACCGTGACACCACACCGGCGGCGGCGCCCTGCTTGCCGTCGACGGTGGCGATGACGGTGAGGGTGCGCCCGCGCGTGACGCCGTTCGTCGTGAGCGCATTGCCCGCCCAGCGCAGATTCGCCGTCGAGTGCTCGTCCGCGATCACCACGCAGCCGTCGGCCCGCGACAGTTCGAGCGCACGCTCGACGACCTCGTGCGGCTTGTTCGTACGGGTCATCGACCGGCCTCCTGCGTGGTGTTGAGGATGTTGACGCCCCGGAACAGGGCGGAGGGACAGCCGTGCGAGACCGCCGCGACCTGGCCCGGCTGGGCCTTGCCGCAGTTGAAGGCGCCGCCGAGCACGTACGTCTGCGGACCGCCGACCTTCTCCATCGAGCCCCAGAAGTCGGTGGTCGTCGCCTGGTAGGCCACATCGCGCAGCTGACCGGTGAGCCGGCCGTTCTCGATCCTGAAGAACCGCTGTCCGGTGAACTGGAAGTTGTACCGCTGCATGTCGATGGACCAGGACCGGTCGCCGACGACGTAGATGCCGCGGTCGACGCCACCGATCAGATCCTCGGTGGACAGGCCCCCGGGATCGGGCTTGAGGGAGACGTTGGCCATCCGCTGCACGGGTACGTGCGCGGGGGAGTCGGCGTACGCGCAGCCGTTCGACCGCTCGAAGCCGGTGAGCTTCGCGATGCGCCGGTCCAGCTGGTAGCCGACGAGCGTGCCGTCCCTGACCAGGTCCCAGGACTGCCCGGCGACGCCCTCGTCGTCGTACCCGATGGTCGCCAGGCCGTGCTCGGCGGTCCGGTCGCCCGTCACATTCATGATCTCGGAGCCGTACTTCAGCTTCCCGAGCCGGTCGAACGTGGCGAAGGACGTGCCCGCGTACGCCGCCTCGTAACCGAGCGCACGGTCCAGCTCGGTGGCGTGCCCGATCGACTCGTGGATGGTCAGCCACAGGTTCGACGGGTCGACGACGAGGTCGTACACGCCCGCCTCGACGCTCGGCGCGCGCATCTTCTCGGCGAGCAGCTCCGGGATCCGCGCGAGCTCCGTCTCCCAGTCCCAGCCGGTGCCCGTCAGATACTCCCAGCCGCGCCCCACCGGCGGCGCCAGCGTGCGCATCGAGTCGAACTCGCCGCTCGACTCGTCGACGGCGACCGCCGTGAGCTGCGGATGCAGCCGCACCCGCTGCTGCGTGGTGACCGTCCCCGCCGAGTCCGCGTAGAACTTGTTCTCGTGCACGGTGAGCAGCGAGGCGTCCACGTGGGACACCCCGTCGGCGGCCAGCAACCGCGCGCTCCAGTCGGCGAGCAGCCCGGACTTCTCCTCGTCCGGCACGGAGAACGGGTCGATCTCGTACGAGGAGATCCAGACCTTGTCCGCGTGCACGGGCTCGTCCGCCAGCTCCACCCTCTCGTCGGAACCGGCGGCCTTGATCACTTGCGCCGACAGCTTCGCCATCGCCACGGCCTGCGACGCGACCTTCGCCGCGGCGTCCATCGTCAGGTCCACGCCCGACGCGAAGCCCCAGGTCCCGCCGTGCACCACACGCACCGCGTAGCCCAGGTCGGTGGTGTCCGACGAGCCGGCCGGCTTGGCGTCGCGCAGCCGCCACGCCGCACTGCGCACCCGCTCGAGGCGGAAGTCCGCGTGCTCGGCGCCGAGCGCCCGCGCCCGGGCGAGCGCGGCGTCGGCGAGAGCCCTGAGCGGCAGCGCCGTGAAGGCTTCGTCGAGGGAATGAGGCACGGTGTCTCCTGTCGACGGTGAGACGGTGGGCCGCACGGGCCCGGAGTGACGACCTGATCCGTCCGATCATGTCGCGGAAGGTGGCCGTTCGGCCACACCTTTCCCGGCCGCGGCGCCATGGGTTCTGTAGGGACCCGACAGCGAGTCCCCGATGTCACTGTGGGTGGCCGATTGCCCGCCGGGCGCACGGGACCGATAGGTTTTCGACGTAGTCACCAGCCATCCAGGTATCCCGGACAGGCATCGCAGCCCGCTAACGAAAGGGTGATCCGTTGAGCCGCTCGGTTCTCGTCACCGGAGGAAACCGGGGCATCGGCCTCGCCATCGCCCGCGCGTTCGCCGACGCCGGCGACAAGGTCGCCATCACGTACCGCTCCGGCGACCCCGAGGCCCTCCAGAAGGAAGGGTTCCTCGCGGTCAAGTGCGACATCACCGACGCCGAACAGGTGGAGCAGGCCTACAAGGAGATCGAGGCCGAGCACGGCCCGGTCGAGGTCCTCGTCGCCAACGCAGGCGTCACCAAGGACCAGCTGCTGATGCGCATGTCCGAAGAGGACTTCACGTCCGTCCTGGACACCAACCTCACCGGCACGTTCCGCGTGGTGAAGCGCGCCAACCGCGGCATGCTGCGGGCGAAGAAGGGCCGCGTCGTACTCATCTCGTCGGTCGTCGGGCTGCTCGGCTCGGCGGGCCAGGCGAACTACGCCGCGTCCAAGGCGGGCCTGGTCGGCTTCGCGCGCTCCCTCGCCCGCGAGCTGGGGTCCCGCAACATCACCTTCAACGTCGTCGCGCCCGGCTTCGTCGACACCGACATGACGAAGGCGCTCACCGACGAGCAGCGCACGAACATCATGTCGCAGGTGCCGCTCGCCCGGTACGCGCAGCCCGAGGAGATCGCCGCCGCGGTGAAGTTCCTCGCCTCCGACGACGCCTCGTACATCACTGGAGCCGTCATTCCGGTTGACGGCGGACTGGGAATGGGTCACTGATCACCATGAGTGGAATCCTCGAAGGCAAGCGCATCCTGATCACCGGTGTGCTGATGGAGTCCTCCATCGCCTTCCACACCGCGAAGCTGGCCCAGGAGCAGGGTGCCGAGATCATCCTGACCGCGTTCCCGCGGCCCACCCTCACCGAGCGCATCGCCAAGAAGCTGCCGAAGCCGGCCAAGGTCATCGAGCTCGACGTGACCAACGCCGAGCACCTGGCCCGCCTGGAGGACATCGTCCGCGACGAGCTGGGCGGCCTCGACGGCATCGTCCACTCCATCGGCTTCGCGCCGCAGGACGCCCTCGGCGGCAACTTCCTCAACACGCCGTTCGAGTCCGTCGCCACCGCGATGCACGTCTCGGCGTTCTCCCTGAAGTCGCTGACCACGGCGCTGCTGCCGCTCATGCAGGACGGCGGTTCGGTCGTCGGCCTCACCTTCGACGCGCAGTACGCCTGGCCGCAGTACGACTGGATGGGCCCGGCGAAGGCCGCCCTGGAGTCCGTCAACCGCTACATGGCGCGCGACCTGGGCAAGCAGAACGTCCGCTGCAACCTGATCTCGGCGGGTCCGATCGGTTCGATGGCCGCCAAGTCCATCCCCGGTTTCTCGGAGCTGGCCGACGTCTGGAACCACCGCTCCCCGCTGGAGTGGGAGGTCTCGGACCCGGAGCCGGCGGGCCGCGGCGTCGTCGCCCTGCTCTCCGACTGGTTCCCGAAGACCACGGGCGAGATCATCCACGTCGACGGCGGCCTGCACGCCATCGGAGCCTGAGCCGCCGTTCAGGTGATCGGTACCCGAGCAGGGACGAACACGCACGTCACCGACGCCCCGTCCCCCCGAGTGTGGGGGCGGGGCGTCCCCCATTCGGGTTAATCGGCGGGCGCCGCGGGCGGGCGCGAGCGCACTCTGGAGGGGAGGTTCCCCCCTTGTGGTGCAGCAGCGGTGGCGCTTCGGCGCCCACCGCAGTACGGCCGAGGAGGTTTCCCTTGTGCGCCTGTCCCACCGACTCATACCGGTGTTCGCAGCCATCCTGCTCCTCGTCGCACTCCCGTACGACGCCGCATCGCACGCCACCCGGGAGGACGGACGTCCCCCCGCGCGCGGGCCCGGCGGAGCCGCCGACGACCCGCCGTTCTCCGGTGCCGACTGCCGTACGCAGGTGCAGGGCTCCGAGGCCGTGGCCTACTGCCACAACCCGTACCCGGACACGGACCGGATGCGCCTGCACATCGAGTGCGGGCGCTGGTGGGACATCGACGGCGACGGGCCGCCGGTCGACGCGGGGCCGGCCATGACGGTGCGGCTGGACGGCAGGTGCTGGAAGGAGATCCAGTCGGTCTGGATCAGCCATCAGAGGGTGACCTGACGCGCAGGGCCGGGGGCCGGGCGCCGAGGGGGAGCAGGGGCCGGAGCGGGCGGCCGGGGCCTTTCGGTCCCGCGCGGCCGAAGCGGGCGGGTAGTCCGGCTCCGGCGCGGCCGACGTGGCGGCGTGGCCCGCCTCAGCCGCGGGATGCGGCGGGGCCGGGGCCCGGGCCCAGCAGCCCGGGGCGGCACTGGAAGGGATAGCCCGCGGCCTCGGTGGCGGCCGCCTCCCCGTCCTGCGCTCGGATCGCGTCGACGAGGCCCGAGTGGTCCATGTGACTCTCCGGCGTCAGCGTCTCGCCCACGTCCTCGCGCAGCCAGTCGCGCAGCACCTCGCCCAGGTCCGCGTACATCGCCGTCATCAC
Organism: Streptomyces sp. NPDC002004; assembly: GCF_053593975.1. Taxonomy (NCBI): domain Bacteria; kingdom Bacillati; phylum Actinomycetota; class Actinomycetes; order Kitasatosporales; family Streptomycetaceae; genus Streptomyces; species Streptomyces sp. NPDC002004. The sequence continues at coordinate 22,296 of NZ_JBSFDP010000016.1, read as the reverse complement.
GTCGTTGTGGGAGGCCGCCACCACGGCCAGGTGGAAGGTCGCGTCCGCGGCCACGAAGGCCTCCGCGTCACCCGACTCCCAGGCCTCCTCACGGCGCGCCAGCAGCGCGTCCAGCTGCTTCAGGTCCCGCTCCGTGCGCCGCTCGGCGGCCAGCCGCGCCGCGCTCGACTCCAGCGTGGCGCGGACCTCGGCGATGTGCCGGGGGTCCGCGTCGGCGAACCTGCGGTGCATCACACCCGCCAGCTCGCTCGTCGCCACGACATACGTCCCCGAGCCCTGGCGGATGTCCAGCAGACCGTTGTGGGCGAGGGCGCGCACCGCCTCGCGGACGGTGTTGCGCGCCACGCCCAGCTGCTCCACCAGCTCCGGCTCGGTGGGGATGCGGGAGCCGACCGGCCACTCACCCGTCGAGATCTGGTTGCGCAGCTCGCCGATGACCTGCTCGGACAGCGCCGATCGGCGGGGGTGGCTCAGGGGCATGACGGTCCTTCGTGGGGCGAGGGGATGCGACCGAAAGGCAGGGGACAGTCAATCATCGTGATTGGACAGCCAATCATCCCATGATTCTATGATGGCATCATGGCCGACGAGAAAACCCTGACGACGACATCGAGTCCCCCGCGCACCGAGGCGGCCCCCGAGCGGGCCGGGACCGCCCCCGCGGGCACGCGGACGGGGAGCGAGAAGCCCGCCCCGCGCGCGTGGGCGACGTCTCTCGTCACCCTCGGGATCGTTCTCGCGGCCTTCAATCTGCGGCCCGCCATCACCAGCCTGGGCGCCCTGCTGGAGGAGGTCCGCGACGGCCTCGGCATGAGCGGCAGCGTCGCCGGGCTGCTCACCTCGGTACCGCCGCTGTGCTTCGCCCTCTTCGGGGTGGCGGCGCCCCGGCTCGCCCGCCGCTTCGGCCCCTCCGCCGTGGTGTGCGCCGGCATGGCCGCGATCGCGCTGGGCCTCGCGATCCGGCCCTTCATGGGCGGCACCGCCGGATTCCTGGCCGCCAGCGCGCTCGCCCTGATGGGTATCGCCGTCAGCAACGTCCTGATGCCGGTGATCGTCAAGCGCTGGTTCCCCGACCGCGTCGGCTCCATGACCGGCCTGTACTCCATGGCCCTCGCCCTCGGCACCTCCGTCGCCGCGGCGGCCACCGTGCCCATGACGCACGCGCTCGGCGGCAGTTGGCGGACCGGGCTCGCCGTGTGGGCGCTGCTCGCCGGGGCCGCCGTGCTGCCCTGGCTGCCTCTCGTCCGCCACCGCGGTCCCGCCGGGGCGGCCGACGCGCCCGGCGCCCCCGCGGCCGCGGACGCCGACGGCCTGCGGATCACCCGCAGCCGCACCGCCTGGGCGCTCGCCGTGTTCTTCGGACTCCAGGCCACCGCCGCGTACATCACGATGGGCTGGATGCCGCAGATCTTCAGGGACGCGGGCGTCCCTGCCGGGGAGGCGGGCGTGCTGCTCGCCGTCACCATGGTGATGGGCGTGCCGCTCGCCTTCGTGATCCCGCGGCTCGCCACCCGGCTGCCCCAGCAGGGACCCATCGTGGTCGCCCTGGGCGTGTGCGGCCTCGCCGGGTACGCAGGCCTCTACCTCGCCCCGGCCGCAGGTGCCTGGGCCTGGGCGTTGCTGCTCGGCGTGTCCAACTGTGCCTTCCCGCTCGCGCTCACCATGGTCGGCATGCGGGCCAGGACCGGCGCCGGCGTCGCCAAGCTGTCCGCCTTCGCACAGAGCACCGGCTATCTGATCTCGATCCCCGGCCCGCTCCTGGTGGGCGTGCTCTACCAGCACAGCGGCGGCTGGGGGCTGCCGATCGCGCTCATGGCCGGCCTGATGCTCCCGCAGATCGCGGTGGGCTTCCTGGCGGGGCGCAACCGCACGATCGAGGCCGAGTGCGGCCTCGACAAGGCCTGACCCCCGCGGGGGCCCCGGGGCGGGCGGGTGCGAGACTTGGCGCCATGCCTGTGCTCGACCCGAACCCCCAGAACGGCCAGAAGAAGCTCCTCATCGTGCTCGGCGCGATGCTGGCCATCACCGTGATCATCGGCATCGTCGCGTCCTTCGCCTCGCCGTGATCCCTCCCCGGGGGAGGGTGCGGGCGCCGTGACCTCTGCCGGGGCCTCGCCGCCACCTGCCGGGGGCCTCGCCGCGGCACCCTGTCGGGGCGTCCTCGTCCCGTCGTGGCCGCCCGGGGCGCAGTCGGTTCCGGCTGTGCCGGGCCGGCCCGGCCTGCCGAGGCCTCTGCCCGGTGCCCACTTCACGGCGTTCGCCGCCGGGCACCCTTACGCGTCACCGTGGCGGCTGGGGGAGCCCCCCTCGTGTCCCGTGCCCACGAGCCCCGGCGTCCCCGCCACGGCCGACCCGCCATCACGGCGCGCTCGCATCCCCGGGGGCACCGACCCCCGCGCCCACCTGCTCCGGCGCCGCTCGGGGTGGGGCTTTCCCCCCATCCCCTAGGGGGTGAGTTTCAGGGTCAAGTGGGTGGATCACCGGATGGGTTGCGGCCGCCGCATTCCGTAGCTTCGAGATGTGCCCGCGACAGCGGTGCATCGACCGTTCGAAGACACTCCGGAGGCGTCATGTCGGCCCGTACGCACCCCCGGCCACACCCGGCGAGCACGGGTGGCGTCGAAACCCGGCTGCCCTGGTGGGCCCTCGCGCTGCCCACTCTCGCGTTCGTGGCCCTGCTGGTGCTGATACTCAACCCGGCCGACACGCATGCGGCCACGGGAGACACCGCCGTCGCGCATGTCGTCGAGCGCCTCCAGCAGACGCTGCTGCACCACGGCTCCTGAGCGGCCCACTCGCGCACGGCCGGGTGCCCGACCAGCCGTGATCGACGGGAGCGCGTCAACTCCCTGCGCTCCGTGGCGCGTTTCATGCGAAGCTGGAACGCATGAGCGTCGCAGAACCCCGCAGGATTGTCCTTTTCCGGCATGCAAAGGCGGACTGGCCGCAGGTTTCCGACCATGAGCGGCCGCTCACCGACCGGGGCGGCCAGGACGCCCACCTGGCAGGCAGCCGGCTCGTCGACACCGGCATCCCCTTCGACCTGGCTCTCTGCTCCACGGCGGCCCGGACCCGGGAGACCTGGAAACTCGCGGCCCACGAATTCCCGCAGCGGCCGAAAACGGTCTATGAGGAGCGCATCTACGAGGCCTCGCCCGGTGAGCTGATCGCCCTGCTCAACGAGACCCCGGACGACGTCCGCAATCTCCTCCTCATCGGCCACAACCCCGGGGTCCAGGGCCTTGCCGACGTCCTGACCGCCCGCTCCGAGGGCGACGCACTGGCCCATATGCGCCGCCGGGGTTTTCCGGCCGCCGCCTACGCGGTGCTGACCTTCGACGGCTCCTGGAAGTCCCTGGAGCCCGGTGTGGGCACGCTGGTGGACTACTGGGCGCCGGGCGACGAGTAGCCACGTCCCGTCATACGCCGACGGGGCCCGGCACTGCACTGGTGCCAGGCCCCGTCGAGGGGTCCCGTCCGGGCTGTCGCCCGCTCAGTCGACGTGGGTGTCCGCGGCCTCGACCTCTTCACGGGTGATGCCGAGCAGATAGAGCACGGTGTCCAGGAACGGCACGTTCACCGCTGTGTGCGCGGCATCCCGGACGACGGGCTTCGCGTTGAAGGCCACACCGAGCCCGGCGGCGTTCAGCATGTCCAGGTCGTTGGCTCCGTCGCCGATCGCCACGGTCTGGGCCAGCGGCACGCCCGCCTCCTCGGCGAACCGGCGCAGCAACCGCGCCTTGCCCGCGCGGTCCACGACCTCGCCGACGACCCGGCCGGTCAGCCTGCCGTCGACGATCTCCAGGGTGTTCGCCTGGGCGAAGTCCAGCCCGAGACGCTCCTTCAGATCGTCCGTGACCTGTGTGAAACCGCCCGACACCACACCCACTTGGTAGCCGAGCCGCTTCAGCGTACGGATCAACGTGCGCGCGCCCGGCGTGAGCCGCACCTCGCTGCGGACCTTGTCCACGACCGAGGCGTCGAGGCCCTTCAACAGAGCAACCCGCGCGTGCAGCGACTGCTCGAAGTCGAGCTCGCCGCGCATCGCCGCCGCGGTCACCTCGGCGACCTGCGCCTCGCATCCGGCGTGCGCCGCGAACAGCTCGATCACCTCGTCCTGGATGAGCGTCGAGTCGACGTCCATCACGACGAGACGCTGCGCCCTGCGGTGCAGGCCGGTCGAGACCACCGCGACGTCCACGCCCAGCGCGGCCGCCTCCGTCGCAAGAGCGGTCCGCAGCGCCTCGGTCGCCGTGCCGGAGACGGCGAACTCGACGGCTGTGACCGGGTACTTGGCCAGCCGGAAGATACGGTCGATATTGCCGCCGGTCCCGGTGATGGTGGCCGCTATGGCGGCCGTCGACTCGGCGGTGAGCGGATGTCCGAGCACGGTCACCAGGGAGCGGCCGTGGCCGCGGGGCCGATTGTCGCCGATGCCCGAGATGATCTCGGCCTGCATCTTCATCGACTCCGCCCAGCCGTGGACGGTGGCCCGGAGGTCCCCCTCCAGACCGGACGGCGGCTCGGTGACCAGCGCGCACAGGACGATACGGCCACGGGTGACGACCTGCTCGATGTCGACGACGTCGACGGAGTAGGCGGCGAGGGTGTCGAACAGTCCGGCGGTGATCCCGGGCCGGTCCTTGCCGAAGATCTTGACCAGGAGAGTGGGGACGTCAGAGGTCTGCGAAGCGCTCATGGTGGTTCCACCGTATCCGGCCGCGGACGGGTGCGCGGGACCGGTCCGTACACCGGACACGCCCGGCCGCGTGACGAGGCCGGACCTGCGGTGTTCGTCCCACCCCTCCGTCCTTGCGACGGCATCGCCGTCGGCGGGCTCCGCCGGAACCGGCCGGGGTCCCCGCAGCCGGGCACTGTCGGTGCCCGTCCGACGGGGCGCCCGCCCCAGGCCTGCGGGGCGACCCGGCGCGACCCACCCGCGGGGGTCAGCGGCCCCTGGGCCGGCCCGGCGCAGGCGGGTCGTCCGGCGGCGGAGGCACATCAGGCCAGCGTGGACGGGAGCGAGGCCGGGGCCCCGGCGAAGACGGCGGCGCGATCGGACCGATCACCGTGGGCGCGCTCGCCACGTCGTCGGGCGGCCCGGGGGAGGGGACGACGTCCTCCGGCGGCCGGGCGGCTGCCCCGCCGCCGCTGTCCGGCAGCCTCAGATACGGGTTGGTCTCGGGGTTCGGGGGCCGGTGGGGAGTGCGCGGATGGTAGGGGCCGGGGCCGTGGACGCTCCCCGGGCGCGCGGTCGGGGCCGGCCCGAAACCCGGAGTGCCGTCCGCGTACAGGCCGCCTCGCGCACCGCCGTCCGCCGAGCCGGCGCGGCCCGCGGTGAGCCGTATCGCCCGGGTGCCGGCCGCCCCGGCCGCGTATGCCGCGAGTGCCCCCACGAAGCCCGCTGCGAGCCCCCACAGCGCCCCGAGCAGGGCCGCCGTCAGCAGACGGCCGCGCAGTTCGATCCCCGCCCCGACGGCGTCGAACCCGAGTACGGACAGCGACGCACCCGCGGAAACCCCGCTCAGCCACACCACGAGCGGCAGCCCCACCGCGGTCGCCGCCCCGAGCCGGACCGCACAGCGCGCGGCGAATCCGACGGCACCCGGTTCGGCGCCGCCCCGCGAGCCGTCGGCCCCCGGCCCGAGAGGGGTCCGCGCCCCGGTCAGCACCCCCGCCAGCAGCATGAGCGCGACCGCACCCACGGCCAACAGCCATACCCGGCTGTCGAGTTCGGCGAGCCGGCGGAGCGTGACGGGCCGGTCCGGGGGGCCGTCCAGCAACGTGTTCAAGGGGGCCGGGAGAAGAGCGGTGAGCTGGCCTGTGGCCTTGCCGTGCCACGGGACGAACAGCCCCAGGGACAGCCCCGGCCAGACACCGTTGGGGGCGCCGAGCAGGGCCGCGCCGGCGATCCGCCGCGGATGGGCGTCCCCGACCATCGCGTACGCCGCGGCCGCGAGCCCCGCGCCGACGGCCACCAGGGCGGCCGCGACCAGCGAGGAGACCGCGGGGCGCACCACCCGGTGCACCCCGTCCCAGCCGCGCGGCAGCGGGGTACGGCGCGAGGCGAGCAGCGCGACGAGCAGCACCCCCAGTACCCAGCAGCCCCCGCCCAGCAGGGTCGGCCCCATGTCGACGGTGAAGCCGACCGAGGCCTTCGCCCGCACCAGGTCGCCGAGCCGGTCGGGCAGCCGTCCGAGATCGCCCAGATCCCCAAGATCGCCGAGATCCCCGAGCCCGCCTGGCAGCCGGTCCCGGATGCTCCCGGGCAGCCCTCCACCGGGCAGAGCTCCGGCCCCCAGCGACGCACCGTCGATCGTGATGAGGTCGTGGCCCGCCCACGCCAAGCCGCCCAGCATCGCGAGGAACAGTGCGGCCACCGCACCGGCGCGGGCGACGAGTTCGCCCGGTGTGACCTCGACCTCCGCCGCCCGCAGGGAGCGCAGGAAGAACAAGGACAGCAGAAGAGCCCCCACCAGGCCGACGCCGAGCGGTGCGACGTCGATCGCGGTGTGCGCCCGTGCTCCGTGGAGGCCGAACACCGACACGTCCCCGGACGGCGTGACCGAACCGCCCGCGCCGAGCGCCACCACCGCCGCCGTCATCGTCCGGAGCGAGCCGGCCCCGTCCGCACCGAGCAGATGCAGCCCGAGTGCCGCCGTGCCCGCCATGCCGACGAGTGCCCAGCTCACCGCGGCGACCGCGGACAGCAGCACGTCCCACCAGCGCGCGCCGAACCCCCGCGGCGCACCAAGGTTCTTGTACCCGGCCGAACCCTGCCGCGCACCGGGGCCCGCGACGGCGCCGGGGCCCCGCACCGCGCCGGAACCCCTGCCCCACTGGTCGCCGTGTCCGCCGCTCTCCATCGGGCCCCCCGATCCGCACCCGCACAGCACCGAGCCACCGTCCGGCCCACCGTGTCCCCTTGGTTCCGTTCGTACCGGTCGCCCCGGTGGTTCCCGAACGCGCGCAATCGGCATGATCCGTGGGCACTCATGGCCGCTTACCACTCTCCGGGGCGGTATCCGCCCCGTCAACGGGTGGGCGATACAGGCCGGTACGTACTCTTCACAAGGCCCGACTTTCGGTCGGGGGTCCGAGCCTGAAATAGTTCCCCACGAACTTCGACATCCCTAGACTCCCCAAGACGGGGGCTAATCGGGGGACAAATCAGTGGGGCATGGAGTGCCGGAACTCGTACTGGAATTGAACGGACGGACCTGGACGCTCGATCCGTCCAGGCCATACACCCTCGGACGCGATCCGCAGGGCGACATCGTGCTCGACGACGCCAGGGTCTCCTGGCGGCACGCCACCATCAGCTGGGGCGGCCGCAGTTGGGTCATCGAGGACCACGGCAGCACCAACGGCACCTTCGTGCAGGGCCATCGGATCCACCAGCTGGAAATCGGCCCCGGGTCGGCCGTGCACCTGGGCAACGCGACCGACGGTCCGCTGCTGAACGTACAGGGCGCCGCGGCGGCCGCCGTAGCCACGCCCCAGCAGCAGGCGCAGCAGGCCACCCCTCAGCAGCCGTACGGGGGTCAGGCCGGCGGCGACTGGGCCCAGGCGCAGCAGCAGGCGCCGAACCAGCAAGTGCCGCAGCAGGGCTGGCAGCAGAATCCCGAGCAGGCCCAGGTGCCGCATCAGCAGGGCCCCGCCGCCGACGCCGGCGCGCCGCCGGTCCACGGCGACCGCAGCCCCACGACCTTCCACCAGTTCGCCCTCGGCCGGGTGATGCGCATCGGTCGTGCGCTGGAGAACGAGCTGGTCGTCTCCGACCTCCAGGTCTCCCGCCACCACGCCGAGTTCCACGCCACGCCCGACGGCCGCTTCGAGATCCGCGACCTCGGCTCGCACAACGGCACGTACGTCAACGGTATGCCGATCACCAAGGGCGGTTCGGCCCAGATCGGCCCGAACGACACCGTCGGTGTCGGTCACTCGACGTTCCGCCTGGTCGGCGACCGGCTCGAGGAGTTCGTCGACACCGGTGAGGTCTCGTTCTCGGCCCGCCATCTGACCGTGACGGTCGACGGCGGCAAGCAGATCCTGAAGGACGTCTCCTTCGGCGTCCCCGAGAAGTCGCTCGTCGCGGTCATCGGCCCGTCCGGCTCCGGCAAGTCCACGCTGCTGAAGGCGCTCACCGGCTACCGGCCCGCCGACCGGGGCGACGTCCTCTACGACAACCGGAACCTGTACAAGCAGTTCGCCGAGCTGCGCCAGCGCATAGGCCTGGTTCCGCAGGACGACATCCTGCACAAGGAGCTCACCGTCCGTAAGGCGCTGAAGTACGCGGCCAAGCTGCGCTTCCCCGCCGACACCAGCGAGCAGGAGCGCGCGCAGCGCATCGACGAGGTGCTGCGCGAGCTCAAGCTCGACATCCACAAGGACAAGAAGGTCACCTCCCTCTCCGGCGGTCAGCGCAAGCGCGTGTCCGTCGCCCTGGAGCTGCTGACCAAGCCGTCACTGATCTTCCTCGACGAGCCGACCTCGGGCCTCGACCCGGGCATGGACCGCGACGTCATGCAGCTGCTGCGCGGCCTCGCCGACGACGGCCGTACGGTCCTCGTGGTCACGCACTCGGTCGCCGAGCTGGCGCTCTGCGACAAGCTGCTGGTGATGGCGCCGGGCGGTGCCGTCGCGTACTTCGGTCCGCCGGAGGAGGCGCTGAACTTCTTCGGCTACAGCACCTGGGCCGATGTGTTCTCGGCCTTCGAGAACTACCGCGACTACGACTGGGCGGGCCGCTGGAAGGGCTCGCAGCACTACCAGATGTACGCCGCGGACATCGACGCCGTCGCCCCGCAGCAGGCGCACATGCCGCCGCCGCAGGCCATCAAGCCGCCGAAGCCGCAGGGCTGGGGCTCCCAGTTGGTCACACTGGTCCGCCGCTATGTGTCGGTGATCGCGTCCGACAAGGGCTTCATGGCGCTGATGCTGATCCTGCCGGCGGTGCTCGGCGCGGTGAGCCTGCTCATCGACCACAACAACGACCTGCTGGTCCACTTCAACGTGCAGGCCCGGAGGATCATCCCGAACGGCACGGCCACCACGGTGCTGCTGATCCTCGCCGTCGGCGCATGCTTCGCGGGAGCCGCCAACTCGGTCCGCGAGCTGATCAAGGAACGGGTCATCTACGAGCGGGAGCGGGCGACCGGCCTGTCGCGCTCGGCATATCTGATGTCCAAGGTCATCGTGCTCGGCATGATCACGGTGATCCAGGGTCTGCTCGTGGGCGCCATCGGCTTCGCCAGCCGCACGATCCCCGACAAGGGGCTCGTCCTCGGCAGCGCGACGATGATCGAGCTCTCCGTGCCCATCATGGCGCTCGGCTTCACGTCGATGATGTTCGGTCTGATCATCTCCGCCCTGGTGAAGACCGCGGAGAAGACCATGCCGCTGCTGGTGATGTTCGCGATCATCCAGGTCGTGTTCACCGGCTGCCTGTTCACGCTGCACGGCTCGGTCGGCGTCAACGAGGTCTCGTACCTGATGCCGTCCCGCTGGGCCGTGGCCGCGGCCGGCGCCACGCTGGACTTCAACAAGATCAACCCGAACAAGGACGACCCGACGAACACGGACCCGCTGTGGGACCACGACGTCGCGACGTGGGGCATGGACATGGCCGCCCTGCTTGCGCTCGGCGTGCTCTGCGGCTTCTTCGTGGCGCGCTTCCTGCGCCGCCACGAGCCCGAGGTCATGCGCAGCAAGTAATGCACTGCCGGTGATGCGCTGCGGGTGAGCGGTCGCACACGGGCGAAGGGCGGCACCCCCCCGAGGGGTGCCGCCCTTTTCGCGTCTTCGCCGAGACTCAGAGGCCCGATGAGGCTCAGTAGGCGCTGTTGACGTTGTCGATCGTGCCGTAGCGGTGCGCGGCGTAGTTGGCCGCGGCCGTGATGTTGGCGACCGGGTCGTAGATGTTCCAGGACGTGCCCGCCACGTGGTACGTGTTGAACGTGGGCTGGATCACCTGGAGCAGGCCCTTGGAGGGGACGCCGTTGATGGCGTTGATGTCCCAGTTGTTGATGGCCATCGGGTTGCCCGACGACTCACGCATGATGTTGCGGTACAGACCGTTGTACGAACCCGGGATCTTGTGGGCCCGCATGATGTCGAGGGACTGGCGGATCCAGCCGTCGAGGTTGTTCGTGTAGGCCGGGGCGGTGCGGACCGCGGAGCGGCTGACGGCCTGGACCACGCGGGACTGCGTGGCGGCGGTCTGGGCCTTCGCGGCGGTCTGTGCGTTCACGGCGGTGGCGGCCGCGGGCTTCGCGGCCTCGGCAGCCTGTGCCTTCAGCTTCGCGGTGGCGGCCTGGGCCTTCTGGTCGGCGACGGCCAGCTGGTCGGTGACGGCGGCGTGGACGTCCTTGACCTGACCACCGGCGACGTAGGCGACCGGAGCGGCGGCCACGTCCTGGGCCTCGGCGCCGGAGTTGTTCCCGGGCACCAGCGAGATCGCCAGGGCGGCGGCGCCGAGCGTGGCGAAACCCGCGATGGAGAACTTGTGGGCCTTGGTCAGCTTCTTCGAACTGTGACCAGGAGTCGTGCTGTGCTGGGGCATGGCTGGTGGACCTCTTCGAATAGCTCGGGAGGTCGCTCTCGTCCGGAAGGGGACATGGTTCCGGCACAAGCACCAGGGGGTGGATCCACCGCGGTGCCGAGCGACGGGAGCAATTCTTAGCGGCCGCAAAATCGCCTGGCAAAGGTGTGACGTACGACCCCGGATAGTGGATCAGGGTGCAGACGAACGGTGCGAACTCGGACATCGGCGCCGTTCATATGCCCTTTTTCCATCCACTAGGGCAGTTCGTACGTGACGTGAGTCCTATGCGCGGGCTCACATCGGCCGCGTAACAGTCTCACCGTTTGTTGCTACGGCAACGCGCTGTGTGAGCGCTGTCGGCCGGGAGGATGAGGTGGAGGTCGCCGAACTCGTGCCAAAGGTAGAGACGGCGCAGAGCCTCCTCGTAACTCAGGCCGACAACCCTCTGGCCTGCGATGGCCTCCAGCATCAGCAGGTGCGAGGCCTCCGGTTCGTGCAGCCCGGTCAGCAGTCCGTCCACGGCCCGTACTCCCCGCTCGGGCGTGATCACCAGGTCCGTCCACCCCGATGCGGCGTGCACGAGGCCGTCCGGCCCCGCCGCGGACTCCACTGCACGAACCGCGGTAGTACCGACCGCCACGATCCGCCCGCCGCCGGCCCGCGCGGCATTGATCAGTCGGGCGGATGTGAGGGGTACTACATAACGCTCCGGATAGGGAGGTTCGTGGGACTCGACGGAGGCGACACCCGTATAAAGGCAAATCGGTGCAAATTGGACACTTCGACTCACGAGGTCCGTCACCAGGCGTGAGGTGAAGGGGCGCGCCGCACTCGGCATCTCCGCACTGCCGAGACCGTCGGGGGACGGCACGGAGAACACCGTCTGGTACGCGGACAGCGGCTGGTCCCGCTCCGTGTAGGCGTACCGGATCGGCCTCCCGTGCCGCCGCAGCAGCTCCGGCACCTCCCCCGCGGCGACGCGCGCCCACCACAGCCGCGCGTTCCCGGGGCTCAGCTCCTCCTCCAGCACCAGTCGCGCACCGCCGGGGAGCACCACCTCCGTACCCGCGGGCCCGCCCGCGTGCGCGCGTGTGGTCCCCCGTCCGTCCGGTTCCCGCAGCTCGACGGCCCAGCGCCCGTCGTCGCCCTGCGCCGAGAAATGGATCACCACCTGCTCATCCCCGGCCTCGGCATCCACCGCGGCGGCCAGCGTCGGCGACGTGTTGACCACCAGCACATCGCCCGCCCGCAGCAGCTCCGGCAGCTCGGTGAAGGCGTGATGGGTGACCTCCGTCCCACGCGACACCAGCAGCCGCACCGCGTCCCGGTCCAGCCCCGGCCCGCGCTGTTCCACGGGCACCCGGGCGGACAGCTCGTCCGGCACCCGCACGGCGATGCTCACCGGACCTCCAGCAGGTCCCGGGCCGCGTACCGGCCGCTCGCCGGGCGCTCGTCCAGCAGCCGCAGGAAGCCCGGCACCACGCTCTCCGGCAGCGGCCGCCCCGACTCGTCGTCCGTCGGCACCGCCGCCCGGTACAGATCCGTGCGCATGTCCCCGGGATCCACCGCCCACACCCGCAGCCCGGGCTCCTCCACCGCGAGCACCGCCGACAGCTGGTCGAGCGCCGCCTTCGACGCCCCGTAGCCGCCCCACGTCCCGTACGCCTCGGCGGCCGCGTCGGAACTGACGTCGATCACGGTGCCGGCCCGCGCCGCCCGCAGCAGCGGCAGAGCCTCCTGGACGAGACCGAGCGCCGCCACGACATTCGTCTCCAGCGCCTCGCGCAGCCCCTCCAGCGGCAGCGCGGCCAGCCGCACCAGCGGCGCGGCGCCGAGCACGCTCGCGTTGTTCACCAGCAGATCGAGTCCGCCCAGTTTCCCGGCCGCGGCCACCAGCTCCGCGCGGTGTCCGGCGTCCGTGACATCCCCGGTCAGCGCGGTGACCCGGGTGCCGTGCGTCCCCAGCTCCCGCGCCGTGTCCTCCAGCACCGCCGCCGTCCTTGCGTCCAGCACCAGATCCCAGCCACGCCCGGCCAGGGCCGCGCCCAGCGCGCGCCCCAGCCCCTTCGAAGCCCCCGTGATGATCGCCACCGGCATGACGTCCGTCCCCTCGTCCCGTTGCGTGCCGTCGCCGGGGAAGACCCCGGCCGGTGCACTCACGCTAGGAACGCGCCGCCTGCCGCCGCCTCGTGCGCGGGCCGCAACCGTGCAGGTCCCTTCGCCCTAGGCCGGGTCCTAGGGCCACGGTCCCGGACGGCGCCGCCACGCGGCCGATACGGACCGTCACACCCCGCCGGTACCGTGAAGCCATGGGTAACGGTCCACGATCAGGCCTCTCGGCCGTCAGCTCGGCACTGCTCGCCATGAGCAGGCACCTGGAGGTGCGCGACGTCCTCAAGACGATCGTCGCCTCGGCCCGCGAGCTGCTCGACGCCGAGTACGCGGCGCTGGGCGTCCCCGACGACCACGGAGGCTTCGCACAGTTCGTCGTCGACGGCGTCAGCGAGGAGCAGTGGAAGCGCATCGGGCCGCTGCCCCGGCAGCACGGCATCCTCGCCGCGATGCTGCACGACGCGAAGCCCCAGCGCCTCGCCGACGTGCGCAGGGACCCCCGCTTCGAGGGCTGGCCGGCCGCCCACCCGGAGATGTCCGACTTCCTGGGCCTGCCCATCCGCGACGGCGACGAGATCATCGGTGCCCTCTTCCTCGCCAACAAGAGGTGCTCCCGGAAGGACGGAGGCTGCGGCTTCACGGAGGAGGACCAGGACCTGCTGTCGATCCTCGCCCAGCACGCAGCGATCGCCCTGACCAACGCCCGGCTCTACGAACGCAGCCGCGAACTCACCATCGTCGAGGAGCGGTCCCGCCTCGCCCACGAACTGCACGACGCCGTCAGCCAGAAGCTCTTCTCGCTCCGGCTGACCGCCCAGGCCGCCGCCGCGCTCGTCGACCGCGACCCCTCACGGGCCAAGGGAGAACTCCAACAGGTCGCCGCGCTCGCCGCCGAGGCTGCCGACGAACTGCGCGCCGCCGTCGTCGAGTTGCGGCCCGCAGGCCTCGACGAGGACGGCCTGGCGGCCACCCTGCGCACCCAGGCGCAGGTCCTCGACCGCGCCCACACCGCACAGGTCACCTTTGCGGCGCACGGCGTGCGGGCCCTGCCCGCGGCGCAGGAGGAGGCGGTGCTCCGCGTGGCCCAGGAGGCCCTGCACAACGCCCTGCGCCACTCCGGTGCGGACCGCGTCGACGTGGTGCTCGAAAAGCGCGGCGGCGGCGCGGTGCTGCGCGTCACCGACGACGGCCGCGGCTTCGACCCCCGGGCGATACGCCGCGCGGGACGCCACCTCGGGCTGGTGTCGATGCGCGACCGGGCGAGCGGGGCGGGCGGCCGGCTCACGGTGGAATCGGAGCCCGGAAAGGGCACGACGATCGAGATGGAGGTCCCCGGTGGCTGAGCAGAGTATCCGGGTGCTCCTGGTGGACGACCACCAGGTGGTCCGCCGCGGCCTGCGCACGTTCCTCGAGGTCCAGGACGACATCGAGGTCGTGGGGGAGGCCTCCGACGGTGAGGAGGGCGTCGCCCGGGCCGAGGAGCTGCGTCCCGACGTCGTCCTGATGGACGTGACGATGCCGGGCATGGACGGTATCGAGGCGCTGCGCCGGCTCCGTGAACTCGCCAACCCCGCGCGGGTGCTCGTCGTCACCAGTTTCACCGAGCAGCGCACGGTCGTTCCCGCGCTCCGCGCCGGCGCCGCCGGCTACGTCTACAAGGACATCGACCCGGATGCGCTGGCCGGCGCCATCCGCTCCGTGCACGCCGGCCATGTGCTGCTGCAGCCGGAGGTCGCGGCCGCGCTGCTGTCCCAGGAGACCAACAGCGGCCAGGGAAGGGGAGGTTCACTCACCGAGCGCGAGCGGGAGGTTCTCGGCCTGATCGCCGACGGGCGTTCCAACCGTGAGATCGCCCGCGCGCTCGTCCTCTCCGAGAAGACCGTCAAGACGCATGTCTCCAACATCCTCATGAAACTCGATCTGGCGGACCGCACTCAGGCCGCGCTCTGGGCCGTACGACACGGTGTGACCGGCTGATCCGCGCTCCGGAGCACGCCCGCCGCGGCCCCGGCGGACGGTTCCATTCCGGGATGAGATTCATACTGTCGTGTAGATGTCCCCCGAATGGCGCATCCGATGTGGCTCCCGGCCGTTGTCCAGGGCGTGCTGCGGCGCCTGCCGCAGCGGTCACCAGAACGGGAGCAAGAAGTGAAGAACCTGAAGAAGGCCGCCACCGTGACCCTCATGACGGGTGGTCTGATCGCCGCCGGTGCCGGCCTCGCCTCCGCCACCACGGGTGGCGCGCACGCCTGTGGCCACGCGACGCACTCCCCGGGTGTCGGTTCGGGCAACGTCGTGCAGGTTCCGGTCCACGTGCCGGTGAACGTCGTCGGCAACACCGTCAACGTGATCGGCGCCCTGAACCCGGCGTTCGGAAACCTCGGGCTGAACCACTGACACCCCCGGGGCGGCGGTTCCGGCGCAGGTGCGCCCGGGACGGCGCGCCCCGGTGTTCGATGGTCAGGGAGCCGGCCCATTGATCCGATCGGGCCCATCACCCCGGTGTCCCCGTGTCGCAGCCCGGGTCCGCGCGTTGCAGTACGTGCGACCCGCGGCAGGGTCGATACGCCACTCGAGGAGGAACACTTCCATGAACATCGCCAAGAAGGCCGCACTGGCCATCGCCGTCGCCGGCGTGGCCGCGGGCGCCTCCGCCGGTGCTGCCCTCGCCGACTCGGGAGCCCAGGGCGCGGCCACCGGGTCGCCCGGTGTCGGCTCCGGCAACCTCGTGCAGGTGCCGGTCCACGTCCCGGTGAACGTCGTCGGCAACACCGCCAACGTGATCGGTGCTCTCAACCCGGCGTTCGGCAACGGAGGCCAGAACGGCTGACTTCCGCCGTTCACGGGGGCCCCGGGAACCGATGAGGTTCCGCGGGGCCCTCGGCTTGTCCGGGCCGTTCTCAGCGGCCCCTCTCGGTCTCCTCGACATAGGCGTTGTACGCGGCCACCTGCGCCCTGCGCGCGACCCGCTCCACCGGTCGCAGCACCTCCGCGCGGGCCGCCATCTCCGATGCGCTCACGGCCCCGCCGTGCCCGTTCTCGTACGCCAGCGAGACCAGCAGTCCCACCCGCCGGGCCAGTTCCAACACCCTTACCGCCCGCGGCGGATACCCGGGCGCCAGCACCTCGCGCCCCTGCTCGGCCCGTGCCCGGTAGGCGTCGATCGCGGCTTCCGCCACCGGCCCCGACGCCGCGACGTCGAGCCGCGACAACACCTTCGTCGCCTCCCGCAGGGCCTCCGCCAGCTCCCGCTCCGCCTCGCCGAGGGACGGCACATCGGCGGGAGGCGCCTCGCGCACCGGCAGACAGTGCCAGACCACCTCGACATGCACGTCGCCCTCGGGCCCCGCCTCGTACACCTCGGGCACCAGCCCGAGCGCGGCCCCGTGGCAGATGACGGCCTCCTCCGCCTCCATGGCCCGCGCATTGAATTCGGGAGGGCCGCTCAGACCCAGCGGGTGCCCCGGTGCCGGCAGCGCGACCCGCAGCCCGGTCACACCGAGTGCCCGCAGCCGGCCCAGGGCGAGTGTCAGCCCCACCGGGGCGTTCTCCCCGGGAACTCCTTCCACCCGGTGCACCGCGTCCTCGCCGACCGCGGCAAGCACCGCGTCATCCGGCGAGACAAATCCGGCCAAAAGGGCATTTCCCCAAGCCGCCAACCGTCCAGAGCGTGGTTCCGAGAACATGGACCCCAGCCTAAGGACCGGCCGATGGGATAGGCCGCCCGGCCGGTGGCGTAGGTTTGACGGGGGCTGCGTCCACAGACGCACGCGACAGCCGAGACTGCAATGGGAGACAACGCGCTCATGAGCGATGTTCTGGAGCTGGTGGACGTATCCGTGGTCCGCGAGGGCCGGGCACTGGTGGACCAGGTCTCCTGGTCGGTGAAGGAAGGGGAGCGCTGGGTCATCCTCGGCCCGAACGGCGCCGGCAAGACCACCCTTCTGAACGTGGCCTCCAGCTACCTGTTCCCGAGCAAGGGCACCGCCACGATCCTCGGCGACCAGCTCGGCAAGATCGACGTCTTCGAGCTGCGCCCGCGCATCGGCGTGGCCGGCATCGCCATGGCCGAGAAGCTCCCCAAGCGCCAGACCGTCCTGCAGACCGTCCTCACCGCGGCGTACGGCATGACCGCCGGCTGGCACGAGGACTACGAGGACGTCGACGAGCAGCGCGCCCGCGCCTTCCTCGACCGGCTCGGCATGAGCGACTACCTGGACCGCAGGTTCGGCACCCTCTCCGAGGGCGAGCGCAAGCGCACCCTCATTGCCCGCGCCCTGATGACCGACCCCGAGCTGCTCCTCCTCGACGAGCCCGCCGCGGGACTGGACCTCGGCGGCCGCGAGGACCTCGTCCGCCGTCTCGGCCGGCTCGCCCGCGACCCCATCGCCCCCTCCATGATCATGGTCACCCACCATGTCGAGGAGATCGCCCCCGGCTTCACGCACGTCCTCATGATCCGCCAGGGCAAGGTGCTCGCCGCGGGCCCGATCGAGCTCGAACTCACCTCCCGCAACCTCTCCCTGTGCTTCGGTCTCCCGCTCGTCGTCGAGCAGGTGGGCGAGCGCTGGACCGCGCACGGTCTCCCGCTGAGCTGACCCGTCCGGCGGCGCCAGTCCCCACCGCACCGCCCGACGGCGCCCGTACACCCCGGCCGCCCGACGGCGCCCCCGCGCAGGATCTGCGCCCTGTCGGCGACCGGACCCGCGGTCCTACCATGACCGCGTGGACATCAACGCATGGGTGTGGTGGCTCGTCGGCGCGGCAGCACTCGGCATTGCGCTCGTCGTGACGGCGATGCCCGAGTTGGGCATGCTCGCCGCGGGCGCCGTGGCCGCCGCCGTCACCGCCGCACTCGGCGGTGGCACCGTGCTCCAAGTCCTCGTCTTCGCCACCGTCTCGGTCGCCCTCATCGCCGTGGTACGCCCCGTGGCCGCGCGACACCGCGCCCAGCGCCCCGAACTGGCAACCGGCGTCGAGGCGTTGAAGGGCCGCCAGGCCGTCGTACTGGAACGCGTCGACGCAGCGGGCGGCCGCATCAAGCTCGCCGGGGAGATCTGGTCCGCCCGCTCGCTCGACACCGCCCGGAGCTACGACGTCGGCCAGGAGGTGGACGTCGTCGACATCGAAGGAGCCACGGCGATCGTCATCTGACCGGCCAATCCGCCAGGTCCCGCGAACACGCCCCACGGCACACGACGGTCTGACAGACTCGACGAGCAAGATCTCAAAGACGCCCGCGATCCGGGGGCCCGGAACCCTCCGGGGCAGGAACCGCCGGGCACACGAGGCAAGAAGGGGACGGGGAACAACGATGGAACCGATCATCATCGTCCTGATCATTCTGGTGGTGCTGGTCTTCATCGCCCTGATCAAGACGATCCAGGTCATCCCGCAGGCCAGCGCCGCCATCGTCGAACGCTTCGGACGCTACACGCGCACGCTCAACGCCGGCCTCAACATCGTCGTCCCGTTCATAGACTCGATCCGCAACCGCATCGACCTCCGTGAGCAGGTCGTGCCGTTCCCGCCGCAGCCCGTCATCACCCAGGACAACCTGGTCGTCAACATCGACACCGTCATCTACTACCAGGTGACCGACGCACGCGCGGCCACGTACGAAGTCGCCAGCTACATCCAGGCGATCGAACAGCTCACCGTCACCACCCTGCGCAACATCATCGGCGGCATGGACCTCGAGCGCACGCTCACCTCCCGCGAGGAGATCAACGCCGCACTGCGCGGCGTCCTCGACGAGGCCACCGGCAAGTGGGGCATCCGCGTCAACCGCGTCGAGCTGAAGGCGATCGAACCGCCCACCTCCATCCAGGACTCGATGGAGAAGCAGATGCGCGCCGACCGCGACAAGCGCGCCGCGATCCTCACCGCGGAAGGCATCCGGCAGTCCCAGATCCTCACCGCCGAGGGTGAGAAGCAGTCCGCGATCCTGCGCGCCGAGGGTGAGGCCAAGGCCGCCGCCCTGCGCGCCGAGGGCGAGGCCCAGGCCATCCGCACCGTCTTCGAGTCCATCCACGCGGGCGACCCGGACCAGAAGCTGCTCTCCTACCAGTACCTGCAGATGCTCCCGAAGATCGCCGAGGGCGACGCCAACAAGCTCTGGATCGTGCCCAGCGAGATCGGCGACGCGCTGAAGGGCCTGTCCGGAGCCATCGGCAACTTCGGCCCGATGAGCGGCGGTTCGGGCGGCGGGTCCGGCAACAACGGCTCCGAGCGACGCGAGAAGCCCTCGATCGACTGACGGCACGCCCGGGGCCGGCCGAGGGCATCCCCGGGACCGGACGAGCGCACGCCGGTGGAGGAGACCTGCCGCACGGCGCACCCGGAGACCCGGCCGACGGCATCCCCGGAGACCTGGCAACGGCACACGAGAGGGCGGCCCCCGACACCTGCCGGAAGCCGCCCTTCATTCACGCACTTACGCCGCGGACTGCGCCAGCCACTCGGGCAGCGCGTCCAGCTCCTCCTGTCCCAGCGTCAACAGCATGGCGTCCGCCGGTGTCGGCTCGAACGGCTGCCGCAGCAGCGGCATCCCCGCCTGCTCCGGAGTACGGTCCGCCTTGCGGTGGTTGTCCTCCGCACACGAGGCGACCGTGTTCAACCAGGAGTCCGCACCCCCCTGCGCCCGGGGTACGACGTGATCCACGGTCGTCGCCCGCCTCCCGCAGTACGCGCACCGGTGCCGGTCACGCACCAGGACACCACGCCGCGACCACGGAGCCCGTCTTCGGAAGGGCACCCGGACATACCGGCAGAGCCTGATCACCCGGGGAACCGGAAGATCGAAGGCGGCGGCACGCACACGCAGCTCCGGATGCTCCTGCTCCACGACGGCCTTGTCCTGCAGAACCAGAACGACAGCTCGATTCAGCGTCACCGTCGACAGCGGCTCGAAGCTCGCATTCAGCACCAGCGTGTCACGCATCCCGCCCACCTCCCGTGCGCACCGGCCCACCCCCTGGCGGGCTGGGATCAACTCTGGCCGGGCACGCCGAGATGGACAACGCAATATCTGCTCCCGAGGGCCACCCCCGGGGCCCCCGGCAAGAAAAATGCCCGCCTCCGATCACTCACAGACCAGAGGCGGGCAAACGTTCGGTGAACGCTCAGCTGTCACCGGGTGCCGCGTACTCCCCGACGACATGGGCACGCGCCAGCGTGTGGAAACGCAGGTTGAACCCGACGACCGCCGGCGTCGCCGCGCCGTCCGGACCGAGCTTCTCCTGGTCCACCGCGTACACCGTGAACACATAGCGGTGCGCCGGGTCGCCGGGCGGCGGGGCCGCACCGCCGAAGTCCTTCGAGCCGTAGTCGTTGCGCACCTGCACCGCGCCCTCGGGAAGCCCCTTGAACGATCCGCTCCCCGCGCCCGCCGGCAGTTCCGTCACCGAGGCCGGGATGTCGAACACGACCCAGTGCCAGAATCCACTGCCGGTAGGGGCGTCCGGGTCGAAGCAGGTCACGGCGAAACTCCTGGTCTCCGGCGGGAAACCCTCCCACCGCAGATGCGGCGAGGTGTTCCCGGCCGCGTAGACCTGAGCGTCCTTCAGCACCGCACCCGGCTCCACGTCGTCGCTCACCACGGTGAACGGCGCCACCTCCGGATGGAAGTCATGGGGAAGCGGCGGCCTCTTGCACTCGGTCACGTCAGCACCTCCTGATCGGTGAACCCATTCCGTGAGCCACTCGCCGAGCGGCTCACGGAAACTGTCCGCCCCGAGCCTAGAACCAGTTCCGCTTCCCGCCGACCTCCGACAGCCACTGGTGCAGGTATGCGGCCCAGTCGGTGCCCTGGTAGTCGTGCAGACCCACCGTGAACGAGCGGTACGTGTCGCTGCCCTCGCTGAAGAGGCCCGGCTTCTTGTCCATCTCCAGGACGACGTCCATCTCCCGGCCGTCCGCGACGAAGGTCAGCTCCACCTGGTTCAGCCCGCGGTACTGCTGCGGCGCGTGGAACTCGACCTCCTGGTAGAAGGGCAGCCGCTGACGCGTCCCCCTGATGTGTCCACGCTCCATGTCCGCGTTCTTGAAGCGGAAGCCCAGCTGGATGAAGGCGTTCAGGATCGCCTGCTGCGCCGGCAGCGGATGCACGTTGATGGGGTCGAGGTCGCCGGAGTCCACGGCACGCGCGATCTCGAGCTCGGTGGTCACACCGATGTGCATGCCGCGCAGGGCCTGCCCGTCGATCATGGTGACCGGCGTCTCCCACGGGATCTCCAGCCCGAACGGAACCGTGTGCACCGCACCCGCCTGGAGCTCGAAGGCTCCGCCGAGGCGCACCTTCGTGAACTCGATGTTCTGCTTGTACTCCTGGTCGTCGTGGCCCTCCACCTCGACCCGGGCCTGCAGGCCGACCGACAGCCCCTCGATCTGCTGGTTCACGGAACCGCCCTGGATCCGCACCTCGCCCTGGACCACGCCGCCCGGGACGACGTTGACCTCGGTCAGCACCGTCTCGACCGAGGCCCCACCTGCGCCCAGGCTCGCCAGCAGCTTCTTGAACCCCATGTTTCCTCCTTCGACCTCACATGCCTTGCCCCGTACACACGCGCTCAGGCCGTGGCGGGTTCCCTGCACTACGCTCGTACGCCATGATCGCGGCCCCTGACCGTACGCCCCTCCCCCGGGAGTTCTTCGACCGCCCCGTCCTCGAGGTCGCCCCCGCACTCCTGGGACGCGTCCTCGTCCGCAACGGCCCGGACGGGCGCATGGAACTCCGGCTGACGGAGGTGGAGGCGTACGCAGGCCAGGCCGACCCGGGATCACACGCCTTCCGGGGGCCCACCGGCCGCAACAACGTGATGTTCGGTCCGCCCGGACACGCATACGTCTACTTCACCTACGGCATGTGGCACTGTCTCAACCTCGTGTGCGGTCCCGAGGGCACGGCCAGTGCCGTTCTGCTCCGCGCGGGGGAGGTCACGGCCGGCGCCGACATCGCCCGGCCCCGCCGTCCGTCGGCACGCAACGACAGGGAACTGGCCAAGGGGCCGGCGCGGCTCGCGACCGCCCTCGACATCGACCGGGCCCTCGACGGCACGGACGTCTGCGACGGCCCCGACGCACCCCTCACCGTCCTCGCCGGCGCCCCCGCACCGCCCGAACGGGTCCGCAGCGGTCCGCGCACCGGAGTCGCCGGCGAAGGAGGCGTCCACCCGTGGCGCTTCTGGATCGCCAACGACCCGACGGTGAGCCCCTATCGGGCTCATACGCCTCGCCGGCGCCGGACTTGACTCGGCTCCGGGCGATGCGTAATGTATCCCGAGCCGCTTGAACCGGGTACGGCGTATCGCCTGCAGCCGGAAGCGGCCAACCCACTACCTACGATCCACCTCCCTCAACGGGTGCGTCTTTCGGCATGCCGAAATTCGACCTCAAGGGCTCGATTATGAGTCGCCGGGGAAGTCGGTTAACGTAGTGAATGTCGAAAGGCCGCGAGGCCGAATAGACAAAAGCAAAACCCCCGCCGACCGGGGAATCGGGCCCGAAAGGATCTGATAGAGTCGGAACCGCCGGAAGGCCGCAGAGACCGAAAGGTCGAAGGGCCGGAAAGCACCGAGGAAATCGGATCGGAAAGATCTGATAGAGTCGGAAACGCAAGACCGAAGGGAAGCGCCCGG